>NZ_BAAAXZ010000033.1:0-53969 GCF_039535865.1 Streptomyces thioluteus | reverse complement strand
CTCCGCACCCTTTCATCCATATCTGCGAAACCAATGCACGTCCTCGAAAGACTAGCCCCGAACCGCCCATCCACGCAAGCGCAGCGTCAGTCGACGGGTAGTGGGTGACCACGCTCTGACTCGCAGAGACAGACGGCCCCTCAAGCGGTCCGTCTGCCGGGACAAGCCACCGCCGCCACCAGCCGCCCACGAGTACCTCAGCAGCGAACCTCACCAGACACCGCTGCCGTCCCGCACGGTGGTGCCCTGTCGACGTACACAGTACAGACAACGAGTCCTTTTTCACCACCGCACCAACGCCACAAGACTGACGTCGCTGAAATGACACGAGAGCGCTATGACGACGCGCACCAAGATCACTGCCAGAACGGGCCCATAGCTCCACCGGCTGCCGGTGCCGGGAACCCTTAGAGACGCAACGTCTTTAACCTGCAATAGATGCACGAGCGGGCGCGCCTGCCCATGCCCTTGCCTAGCAGCCCACTACGGGACCCAGCGCCGCCAAGGCCACTGCGGCCGCCTCAGCGCAGCCCGCGCGCACACCGGACTGATCTCTGAGCCCACACCGGCGCAAACCATGCCTCCAGTCGGGCCGCCCCAACCGCTCACAGCCAGAACCACTGAGCCACCAGGACGGTAAGCACACTAAGCAGCCCACAGATCCGCCGACGCCCTTACAGCGGCGCGACATCCGGCCCGCAAACAGCCCATGGGCATCAGCCGCTGTCGGCCGGCAGAGACTCCCCAGCGTGGGGCCGCCCCCAACCAGCACCTCCCCTCAGCGCCGCCCAAGGGACGCCGCACCGGCCCAGTCCGCGCTGGGTATGAAGACGCCCTCCAGATTTGCAAGCCGGCCAGTGATGACCACTCGCCGAACCTATGTACCGGCGCTTCTGCGTCAGTGTAGCCTGGAGTAAGCTGCCCCATCCAGCCCTTAGCCCTCGAAAGCACCTCGCCTACCTCGCCGCCCATGGTCGTTCGAGTACGACATCAGCCGGTACCGCCGCGCCCCAAGGACGATTACCTGCGCTTACGCCCGATCACCCGGCGCCTGTGACGGCTAAACGGGCTTTTATTTGAGCGCAGGCTGTTCTTGTAGCCCTCTCGTCCAGCGCCGCGTTATTCTTCCACCCTTTGGGCCATCTCGTCACTGCGTTGACCATCGCGTAGCACCAGCGGGACTGCACCCAGCCGCCGTACCTGCGCCAGCCAGCGACGCTGCCCCGGCCACAGCCAGTAGGAAACAGCGAGTGGCCGACAACTGCGCTGGTAATGTGGCCCGGCCGACAGACTGGCTCTTACGGCCACGCCATAGCATCACGGCGCGGCTAGCTCGGATGAAGCGCGACACAGCTGCGTCGGCAAGCAGGACACGCATACCTTGCTCTTCTGCCCAAGCACCCCAGCCACCCTCGCTACGCGGCCCGCGTCGATTAAGTTAGCCAGGGACGATGCCCACGCACGGGGCGCACAAAGTCCCTCCACCGGCGCCGCGCGGCAGCTGCGCCCGAGCCGTGCACGATAGGACACGCGTTGCAAGAGCCTCCACCTCGATAGCCGATGGGCCGTCGAGCCAGCCCCCCCTCGGCCCACGCCTTACCCGATCGATGTAGACAGTTCATCGCACCGCCGGCGCTCGCACCCGTAGCCCGGCCGTGTTCCCCTGCAGCCCCAGGCCGAGGTGCTGATGGACGCTCCAGCATAAAGCTGACGCCTATTGGTCAAGCGGGCGGAGCGCGCTCCGTGCCTTTAGGCGAAGCGCGGCCGTGTTCGCACGGATAAGACTGCCGGAGCACATTGGCCATGTTGCTACTGGCTCACTCGGTCGTCCCCAGGTCCTCCGCATCCGCCAGCCCCGGTACCTCAAGCATACCAACCCTCTCTCCCTCACTGCTGAGCGTGGCCGCTAGTGCGCTTTCACCATGTACGACGCCTTCGCGTCAACCTCTGCGGAACACGAAGGCCGGAACGCTAGTGTCCCCATTATTCCTTGCTCTATTACTCAAGAGTGATGCAGAATCAGCAACTAGCGCCTTAACGCCTCGGTTTTGTCCGAGTCGGCCGCCGTTTACTCCATATATACCTTCCCCGACCGCCCCGAGCCCCGCGTGCAGCTACTACCGGCGCGTCCCTGTCGGCCCCGAGTTCTCGGGCCGTCACGCGCGCGCCCCACCCCCAACCACCCGTACCGCTAACCTGGACCTCAGCGCCGATTAGCCGTAACCAGCTAGGATCGCCCGGACGCGCACGGCTCCGTAGCGCCGGCATGCGACCGCGGTTACCGCCGCACCCGTCGCCCCTTGTCGCCACCTCAAGGCCCCTACCTACGGCCGCGAACAACACGCCGCTACGGCCCCATACGCCGAGCGTTAACGAATATATGATCACGCAAAGCGAGCTAGCGCATGATGCGCAGCGGACGCCGGCCCGATCGTACGTGCGTGAGATTAGAGATCACCTCGGGAACCAGTAGTCCGCCCCGGCCCGCCCGCCTGCCCTACGTCCGCCCTCGGCCAGGACTGACCGTGCGGACTTCGCCAGGCACGGCGGCTTCGACGGTGCCTCAGGGCGCGGCCCCTGGGCCCCGTACGGCTCCGCTGCTGATCTACGCGGCAGACCAACGACCTGTGCTGCGGCAGCTACGCACGCAGCCGACGGCGTCGTGGCCGTTACACGCTCTTCCTGGAAGCGGCAGCCCTGTGCGCAAACATGGATACCGCACCATCGCCGCCGGACCGTGGCTACTGCGTAGGAAAGAGCGACGCATGACGACGAGATAAGCGCCTAGCGCCGAGCCGCATGCACGTGTGAGGTATACGGCCGACTGTTGGCACCCGGCCAAAGGCGCCGACCAGCATGGACGGTGACCTTCCGCCACGAACGCGCCGGCTCTGTGGCTCCACTGAGGACAGCCCAGTCCGACCTGCGCCGCAGCCGCCTGTACGCACGGCGCTATACACAACGGCAACGCCTGACCCAAGGGCCACGAGGCGGACCAGGCTAGACACGACCTACTCCTCGGGACACATCTCGACCCGGCGTGGTGTTCCCGGCGCGCCTAGGCCCAGGGAGGGCTGCCCCTACGGGCACGGCAATACGGCCGGCGGGGCTAACTCAGGCCCAGCCCGCCTCGGATCTCTCGGCCCATCCTGGGTCCAAAGAATCCCGATGCCCTCCGACGCGCGGATGGACCACGCAGCTGAAAGTGAGTCGCGGCCGTACGGGCAACACTCCGTAGCTCGCCGGTGCCGCGTCAGGGCGACAGAAGGATCAACGGTGACGGTCAAGCGGGCGCATTGGTAGCGCCCCTCCGGGCTAACGCAGGTGGTAACGGAGAACGCACGTGCTCCACGCCCCATGCACACGCTGCAGCTTATGTTTTTTCCGCCGATGATAACCAGCCCCCTGCACACGTTCCCCACCGAAAGGGTGCTCATCCAGCCCCCTCCAGGCCCCTCCCGCACCGCGGAGGTGTCGCCCCTGACTGGCCACCTCTTAGGCACAACGCGCCGCTACCGCACCCAGCGGGAAGACGCGGCGTAAACGCGGGGCAACCTCTTTGCAAAACTCCTCCCCTAAAATAAAAAGGCACGGGGAAGCCCTACGGGGGTCCCGTGCGGGGATCATCCGCGCCCCGCCCAGGCAACACGGTCGATATTTTTTTTTTGAAGGCGCCACGCCTGCCAGGCCACGCCCCTGAATAGCCGAGTACCACCACAGCCGCTACCAGCGCTCGTGCACGCCCTCGCGTCCGCGTGGAGGACGCCGCAGCGCGACACGTACGACGTCGCGCCCGAAGCCCGTATGACGGACAAAGGCAAGTAATCCACGGAGCGTGGAGGCGTCGATGTCTCTATCTCTTGTTGTGCCAGGATCCTCCCTCTCCGCGCTCTAGTTGTGTGTGAAGCAGAGATCACTCACATGGTGATATACCCCGCCCCAGCGATCGCCGCCCGCCCGACGAAGCGAAACGTGCTCCGCCTCCTTCACATCAAACGCGCACGCACCTAGCCGGCACGACACCCAGGTACGCGAGCGCCCACGGCTGCCGAGTGTTCGCTTATCGAAGGCGCGCCGGCACCGACAGCCCCTCCATAGACCGTGGTCCTGGCGGCGGGACAAGGAATGATACCCCACTACCCCACAACCCCCGCCACCTTAACTCCCCGCCCCCCCACCCTCCACCCCCCCACGATTTCCCCGCGGCGGAGCCCCTCACAGAGGATCCGCCTTAAGGACGGGCCTTAGCTTCTTTTTGCGGCGACACTCATCGTGCCGCTCGCGGGGCCCAGGGACGGGACACGGAGCCCACTGCCCGCGCTCGGAAGTGCCCCAGCGGCGTCGCATTATATTTTTAGCGTCGGCGAGCGTCATGACGGGCCGGAAAAAACTCATCCCCACCCACGGCAGGCCCGCCACACTACCATGCGCCAGCCGCAGCCGTGACACCTCCCCCTGAGCCCCCACCGCGACGCCTGGATCTCACCACCACCCTGAGCACCAGTGTCCCCCTCGCGACCCAGCACGTGGACAACGCCAAGAGGCCATAAAGTCGCCTCGCCGCCCCCAGCGTACGCGCTGTAGGAGCGCCCGCCCTTACGCCGCCCGAGCCCACCTTTCCTTTTCTTTGGTCGCACGGTCACAGTCCGCATCGCAGGAAGGCGGTGCCACACCGCCACCTCCCCGCGCAGCACGTATCCTCGCGTGTATGAAAGCCGCCTATGCAGGCCGATAGCGCTCAGGCCGGAGACGCCTCCTTTTGAGACGGCCGCCGGCGGCCCATGCACCAGCTCGCCCTAGCCGAGTGTCGCCCGCATAGCGTCACCGCGCCTGTCCGCGAAACGCCCCCTCGACCGGCCCCAGCACCGCCACCACACGTCAGGCCCGCCCCGGCCTATACTCGCGCACCCACGCCTGCCTCTCCACCGAGCACACCCCCGTCGGCATTGCTTGAGAGCAAGCCACGCCCACCTAGCCGCTACGACCCAGACGGCCACGCCAGCCTAGCTCTCTCAAGTTATTTCTCGGTCAGTTACCCTTTTTCCGCAGCACGTTGCGGCCCGTGATCATGGCAGCGGCCGCCGCCCGGCCCGCGCCCAGCCGGCCACTCTCGAATGACGGCCGTGAGGCGTACAGTGTTCAGACGTTCCCCGCGCGTACGGCGGCCGCGGCCGGCAGGTAGCCCGTCCTTGGTTTTTTTCTTTTTGGTCTTCTCGACGAGCGCCGACCGGCCCGCGTCCCGCGCCGTTCACCACTGACGCAGCGAGCGTCAGCAGTTCGACGGCTTTGGGTCCAGGGCGAGGCCCCTTAGCCGAGGTCGAATGCACGCACGGGTCGGTCGGACCGCCTCGCCAGCCCGCCAGCCCCCGTGCGTCGGCCGATCCAGCCGGTCCATGCGGCACGCAGCCTGTTCGGGTGGTAGGCTCGCCGCGCGTCGCACCGACCCGACGGGACGCCCGGTACGCGGGCGGGGCGGCGGGAGAAGATACGAAAGGCGGCCATGCACCGAGCGTAAGCGCTGTTCTCATCACTCCTTTGGTAAAGCAGGAAAGGGACCTGTCCTTCGTGTTCCAGGGCTTAGACCCCGAACATGTGAACGCACGCCCCCCACAGGCGGACGGAGGACCCGACCGTGAGCCAGTACACATCCAGGCTCCGCACCCGTGCGAACGGCCCCTTCGCCAGACGCCGCCGCCCGCGCCGCGTCGCGATGCTGAGCGTCACACACCTCGCCGCTGCACCAGCCCGGCACGGGCGACGCCGGCGGCATGAACGTCTACATCGTCGAGCTGGCCGAGCGGCTCGCCGCCCTCGGCATCGAGGTGGTGGAGGTCTTCACCCGGGCCACCACCGGCCAGCTGCCGCCGCCGTGGAGCTGTCGCCCGGCGTGCTCGTCCGGCACATCGACGCGGGCCCGTACGAGGGCCTGGCGAAGGAGGAGCTCCCGGCCCAGCTGTGCGCCTTCACCCACGGCGTGATGCAGGCGTGGGCCAACCACCGGCCGGGCCACTACGACCTCGTCCACTCCCACTACTGGCTGTCCGGGCACGTCGGCTGGCTGGCGGCGGACCGCTGGGGCGTCCCGCTGGTGCACGCGATGCACACGATGGCCAAGGTGAAGAACGCGGCGCTGGCCGAGGGCGACACGAGCCGTCGGCCCGGGTGATCGGCGAGACGCAGATCGTCCGTGCGCGGACCGGCTGATCGCCAACACCGAGGGCGAGGCCGGCGAGCTGATCCACCACTACGACGCGGCGCCGGACAAGGTCGCGGTGGTCCACCGGGCGTCAATCTGGAGCGCTTCAGACCCGCCGACGGCCGGGCGGCGGCCCGGGCCCGGCTGGGGCTCCCGGCCGACGCGCTGATCCCGCTGTTCGCGGGCCGGATCCAGCCGCTGAAGGCGCCGGAACGTGCTGCTGCGCGCGGTGGCCGTGCTGCTGGAGCGGCGGCCGGAGCTGCGCCGGCGGCTCGTCGTCCCGGTGGTGGGCGGGCCCCAGCGGCAGCGGCCTGGCCCGGCCCGAGGGGCTGCATCAAGCTCGCCGCCCGGCTCGGCATCACGGACGTCGTCCGGTTCCACCCGCCGGGTGGACCAGGCCCGCCTGGCGGACTGGTACCAGGGCCGCGTCCGTCCTCGTCATGCCCTCGCACAGCGAGTCGTTCGGGCTGGTCGCGGTGGAGGCGCAGGCGTGCGGGACGCCGGTGCTGGCCGCGTCCGTGGGCGGGCTGCCTGGTGGCGGTCCGCGACGGCGCGAGCGGCTTCCTCGTCGAGGGCCACGACCCGGCGGACTACGCGCGGGTGCTGGAGCGGTTCGCCGACGCGCCGGAGCTGGTGGGCACGATGGGCGCCGCGGCCCTCGGCGCACTCCCGCTCCTTCGGCTGGGACGCGGCGGCCCTCGCCACGGCCGAGTGTGTACACCGAGGCGATCACCGAACGGCGGCGTCGCCTACGCTCGCCCCATGTCTGATCGCCCTCTGCCCGACGCGAAGACCATCATCGAACGGACGCTCAGCGAGGCCGCGCTGGAGTGGGAGAGCCCGGCCGACGGTTCGTACGTCGTGAAGCTGCCGGGCACCCGCAAGCTCTCGACGACCGTGTCGCTGGTCGTCGGCAAGCACTCCCTGTCGGTCAACGCCTTCGTCGTGCGCCGCCCCGACGAGAACCACGAGGCCGTGCACCGCTGGCTGCTGGAGCGCAACACCCGCCTCTACGGCGTGGCTTACGCGGTCGACCGGCTCGGCGACGTCTACCTCGTCGGCCGGCTGCCGCTGGCCGCCGTGACGCCGGACGAGATCGACCGATCCTCGGCACCGTGCTGGAGAACGCCGACGGCAGCTTCAACACGCTGCTGGAAATGGGCTTCGCGAGCGCGATCCGCAAGGAGTACGCGTGGCGCACCTCGCGCGGCGAGTCCACGCGCAACCTGGAGGCGTTCACGAAGCTCACCCGGGAGTCCCGGGACTCCCGGGACGGGGAACAGGGCTAGCGTCCTGCCGCGGCGGCGCGGGCGGGGGCCGCGCTCCCGCCCGCCTCCGGCAGGCTCCTCATCAGCGTCCAGTAGCCCGCGGCGGCGAGCACGCCGACCGCGGCGCACGCGGTCCACAGCGCGCCCTCGCCGAAGCGGTCGATGGCCGCGCCGCCGGACAGCGGGGCGATCACGTCGCCGAGGGTCCAGGACAGGGAGAACACGCCCTGGTAGCGGCCGCGCGCGTGTGGAGCGGGGAGAGCCGGGTCACCAGCCCCATCTGGGTCGGGGAGTTGATGATCTCGGCCAGGGTCCAGACCGCGATCGTCAGCATGTAGGCGGGCATCGACCCGGCGAGGCCGGTGAGCCCGATGCCGCGCCCCGGCGAGCACGGCCGAGAGGGGTCAGCAGCAGCCGCGGGGTCGCGGTGTTCGATGAGGCGGGTGACCGGGATCTGGAGGGCGACGATCAGGACGCCGTTGACGGCCATCGCCATCCCGTAGTCGCCGCTGGAGAGCCCGGCCCGGCCCATCGACACCCGGCAGGGCCACCGACGACTGGTGGAAGAGGAGGGTGAGCAGGAGGGACAGTCCCGTGACGGCCATGAACCGCCCGTCGCGCAGCACCGATCCGAGTCCCACGGCCGGTCCGTCCGCCTCCTCCGCCCGCGCGGCGGGCTCGGGGCGCGACTCGGGGAGCTTGAGGAAGCACAGCACGGCGCAGACCAGCGTCAGGGCGGCCTCGCCGAGAAAGCCCGCCAGGTAGCTGTACTGGGCGACCAGCCCGGCGATCACCCGCGGAGCAGGCGAAACCCAGGTTGATCGCCCAGTAGTTGACGGCGAACGCCCGCATCCGGTCCTCGGGCCGGACGATGTCCGCCATCATCGCCGACACCGCCGGCCGCGAGGAGTTGCTCGTCAGGCCGACCAGGAAGGCCGCGCCCGCGATGCGACAGCGGGCCGTGCATGAAGGCCAGCAGCGCCACCGAGGCGGAGGTCGACAGCTGCGCGGCCAGCAGGGTCGGGCGGCGGCCCAGCCGGTCGGTCAGCACCCCGGCCACGAGCGAGGCCACCACCCCGCCGAGCCCGAGCAGCGCGGCGACCAGACCGGCGTAGGAGACGGAGTACCCCCCGCTCGACGGTCAGATACAGCGCCAGGAAAACGGAGACGAACGACCCCAGCCGGTTGACCAGCGTGGACGTCCACAGCCACCAGAACTCCCGCGGCAGCCCCGCCACGCTCTCCCCGCGCGGCCCTGCCCATGCGCGCGATCACGCGTCCCCCAGAAGTAAGCGCCGACACCGTGGCCCGTACCTTACGGAGGCGGGCCATGGGCACGCCATCCCATTGACGGGAGGCGCCGACCCACGCGCGGTCCCCGCCCGGGACGGGGCACCGGCCACGGTCCATTACGCTCGAAGGCATGGCCGACGCACCGTACAAGCTCATCCTCCTCCGCCACGGCGAGAGCGAGTGGAACGCGAAGAACCTGTTCACCGGCTGGGTGGACGTCAACCTCAACGAGAAGGGCGAGAAGGAGGCCGTCCGCGGCGGCGAGCTGCTCAAGGAAGCCGGCCTGCTCCCGGACGTGGTCCACACCTCCCTCCAGAAGCGCGCCATCCGCACCGCGCAGCTGGCCCTGGAGTCCGCCGACCGCCACTGGATCCCCGTCCACCGCTCCTGGCGGCTGAACGAGCGCCACTACGGCGCTCTCCAGGGCAAGGACAAGGCGCAGACCCTGGCCGAGTTCGGCGAGGAGCAGTTCATGCTCTGGCGCCGTTCCTACGACACCCCGCCGCCGGCCCTCGAGGACGGCACGAACCGAGTGGTCGCAGAGCGCCGACCCGCGCTACGCCTCCATCCCGCCGGAGCTGCGTCCGCGCACCGAGTGCCTCAAGGACGTCGTCGTCCGCATGCTGCCGTACTGGTACGACGGCATCGTCCCCGACCTGCTGGCCGGCCGCACCGTCCTGGTCGCCGCCCACGGCAACTCGGCTGCGCGCCCTGGTCAAGCACCTGGACGGCATCTCCGACGCCGACATCGCGGGCCTGAACATCCCCACCGGCATCCCGCTCGCCTACGAGCTGGACGCCGACTTCCGCCCGGTCACCCCCGGCGGCACCTACCTCGACCCGAGGCCGCCAAGGCCGCCATCGAGGCCGTGAAGAACCAGGGCAAGAAGAAGTAGCCACCCCTTGCCGACGAGAAGGCCCCCCGACCGGTGAACGCACCGGCCGGGGGCCTTTCCCCGTGAGTGACGTGGGCGGTTCGTCAGCCGCAGCTCCCACCGCATTGGCAGGATCCGCCCTGCTGGCAACCGCAATTGCACCCGGGGCCGCACTGGCATCCGCTCATCCGGTACCTCCTCTATGGGTCGGGATTGCAGGGATCGGGTGTGCCTCGCTCCCACTCAACGCCTGAGCGTGTCGGCAGTCAATGCGCACTTTGGACGTATGTTTCAGCGCGCACCGGGCGCATTGGGGCGCGGGGAGGTGAGCGCGGCGCTCAGTGCGCCTCCCCGGCGTCGCCCTGTCCGGACTGCCCGGAGGACTGCTGCAGCTCGTCCGCGTGCTCGCCGGTGACGAGGTAGACGACGCGCTTGGCGACCGAGACGGCATGGTCGGCGAAGCGCTCGTAGTAGCGGCCCAGGAGGGTCACGTCCACGGCGGTCTCGATGCCGTGCTGCCAGCGGTCGTCCATCAGGTGCTGGAAGAGCGCACGGTGCAGCAGGTCCATCGCGTCGTCGTCCTGCTCCAGCTGGAGCGCGAGGTCCACGTCCTTGGTGATCAGCACCTCGCCGGCCTTGGCCATCAGCCGCTGGGCCAGCTGGCCCATCTCCAGCACCGTGGAGTGCAGGTCGCGCGGGACCGCCGTGTCCGGGAAGCGCAGCCGAGCCAGCTTGGCCACGTGCTGCGCGAGGTCGCCGGAGCGCTCCAGGTCGGCGCTCATCCGCAGCGAGGTCACCACGATCCGCAGGTCGGTGGCGACCGGCTGCTGCCGGGCCAGCAGCGCGATGGCCCGCGCCTCCAGATCGCGCTGGAGGTCGTCCACCTTCGCGTCGCCGGCGATCACGGCCTCGGCCAGCTTGAGGTCCGCGTCCAGGATCGCCGTGGTGGCGCGCCCGATCGCGGAGCCCACGAGCCGGGCCATTTCGACCAGCCCGTCACCTATCGAATCCAGCTCCTCGTGGTACGCGTCCCGCATTACGTGTCCTTCTCTCGCTTCGGGCTCTCGCTTCGGGCAGGGCTCCACCATCCGGCCGGAACTCGACGGATGCCGACCCCCGGAGTGAACCACCGCCGTCCTGAAGGTGAACTCTCGGCAACGTGTGTTCGAGACGCCCCCCATTTGGCTGTGGGCCCGTCCGTGGGCCCGCATAACCTGGAGCCATGAACGTGGACGCGGCCGTCGCCGCAGCGGCAGCGCTCGCCGGGCTGTGCACCGGCGTGATCGCCATGCTGGCGTTCCGCTGGAGCGAGCGCGACCAGGCTCGCCCCACCCGGAGCTCCCTGCACTCCGACGCGGTCCTGCCGCCCGGCGTGGACACGGTGCTCTCCGTCCTGCGCTCCTCGGCCGTCGTGCTCGACGAGGGCGACGCCGTGGTCAAGGCCAGCTCGGCCGCGTACGCCCTGGGCCTGGTGCGCGGCGGAAAGCTCGCCGTCGAGCCCATGCTCCAGATGGCCCGCGACACCCGGCGCGACGGCGAGATACGCCAGGTCGAGCTCGACCTCCCGCGGCGCGGCACCGGCCGTGGCGAGGCGCTCGCGGTCTCCGCCCGGGTCGCCCCGCTGGGCTCGCGCCTGGTCCTGCTGCTGGTGGAGGACCTCACCGAGGCCCGCCGCATCGAGGCCGTCCGCCGCGACTTCGTCGCCAACGTCAGCCACGAGCTCAAGACCCCGGTCGGCGCCCTCTCGCTGCTCTCCGAGGCGGTGATGGACGCCAGCGACGACCCCGAGGCCGTCACCCGCTTCGCCGGCCGGATGCAGATCGAGGCGACCCGGCTGACCAACCTCGTCCAGGAGCTCATCGACCTCTCCCGGGTGCAGAACGACGACCCGCTGGAGGACGCCGAGCCGGTGGCCGTCGAGGAGCTCGTCGCCGAGGCCGTCGACCGCTGCCGCCACCAGGCCGGCACCAAGCAGATCACCATGGCCTCCGGCGGAGCCGCCGGGCTGCACGTCTGGGGCAACCGCGGCCAGCTCGCCGCCGCCCTCGGCAACCTAGTCGAGAACGCCGTGAACTACAGCCCCGCCCGCACCCGGGTGGGCATCGCCGCCCGCCGGGTGGCCGCCCCCGGCGGGGACCTCATCGAGATCGCCGTGACCGACCAGGGCATCGGCATCTCCGAGAAGGACCGCGAGCGCGTCTTCGAGCGCTTCTACCGCGTGGACCCCGCCCGCTCCCGCGCCACCGGCGGCACCGGCCTCGGCCTGTCGATCGTCAAGCACGTGGCCGCCTCGCACGGCGGGGAGGTCACGGTCTGGAGCGCCGAGGGCCAGGGCTCCACCTTCACCCTCCGCCTGCCCGAGGCGGGCCTGGTCCGCGACCGCCACCGCGTCCGGCCCGTCATCGGCGACGACTGCCCGGACACCGGCCTCCCGACCCGGGAGGTCCTCCCGTGACCCCCATGAGCCAGCCCGAGACCCCACCGGAGGTCATCCCGTGACCCGAGTGCTCGTCGTCGAGGACGAGGAGTCCTTCAGCGACGCGTTGTCCTACATGCTCCGCAAGGAGGGGTTCGAGGTCGCCGTCGCGGCCACCGGCCCCGACGGCCTGGACGAGTTCGAGCGCAACGGCGCCGACCTCGTCCTGCTCGACCTGATGCTGCCGGGCCTGCCCGGCACCGAGGTCTGCCGGCAGCTGCGCGGCCGCTCCAACGTCCCCGTCATCATGGTCACCGCCAAGGACAGCGAGATCGACAAGGTCGTCGGCCTGGAGATAGGAGCCGACGACTACGTCACCAAGCCCTTCTCCTCGCGCGAACTGGTCGCCCGCATCCGCGCGGTGCTGCGCCGCCGGGGCGAGCCGGAGGAGGTCGCCCCCGCCGCCCTGGAGGCCGGCCCGGTCCGGATGGACGTGGACCGCCATGTGGTCACCGTCGCCGGCGGCAAGGTGGACCTGCCGCTCAAGGAGTTCGACCTGCTGGAGATGCTGCTGCGCAACGCGGGCCGGGTGCTGACCCGCATGCAGCTGATCGACCGCGTCTGGGGCGCGGACTACGTGGGCGACACCAAGACGCTCGACGTCCACGTCAAGCGCCTGCGCGCCAAGATCGAGCCGGACCCGGGAGCCCCGCGCTACCTGGTGACGGTCCGCGGCCTGGGCTACAAGTTCGAGCCGTAGACCCTGGCCCGGCCCGGACGGGCATACGCGGGAGGGCCGGAAGCCCGAGGCTTCCGGCCCTCCCGCGTGTCCGGATCAGTGACCGGCGTCCGGCGTGGCCGTGGCCTGCCGGTTCTTCTCGTTCTTCTTGGCACCGGTGTTGGCGCCCGCGTCCTTCTCGCCCTTCTTGTCCTCCGCCTTGCCGGACGGGGTGGACGACGCCGAGGAGCCCGGCTTGCCCGGCTGGCCGCTCCTGGCCGGCGCGGACGGGGCCTCGGAGGGGCCCCACTCCTTGAAGTAGTGGGTCGCCGGCACGACGAAGGCGCCGATGCGGACGTCACCGGTCTTGCTGAAGACGAAGGACAGCTGCTGCTGCTCGCCGTCCTTGATGCTCTCGCGGCCGCTGGGCAGGACCGCCGAGGCGTTGCCCTTGCCGCCGAGCGTCAGGGAACCGCCGGCCGGCACGACGACCGGGCCCGAGCCCTTGGCGCTGGTGAGCTGGACGGTGACGTTCTTGCCGGGCAGCTTGACCGCCGACAGCGTCTGGTCCTTGTCACCGTTGTTGAACAGCTGGCCGGTGATCACGGCCGGGCCGGTGGCGTCGAGCTCCGGCTGAGTGATCAGGTTGACGTTCTGGAGCTTGATGTCACCGACCGCGGCTGCGGCGTTGTCCGGCTTGACCTCAAGCGTCTGTGCGTCGTTCCCCGCCCCGCAGGCGGAGAGCGTGGCGATCGAGAGCGCGAGGACGGTGGCGGCGAGAGCGCCGCGTCGAAGGCTGCTGCTCACGGCGGCGGCATCTCCTTGGACGAAGTAAGAGGTGTGTCAGCGCGCTTAGGTTACCGAGCCGTCCGACGGGCCCCGCACCCGACCCGCCCCTCAAGGTCCACTCGGTCCTCGCGGGTCCTACGACCGGCTTATAAGAGGACACCTACGGGCGGATTATCGGTAAGGAATGCGGGGCCCAAGGGGAGTGAGTTACGGAATTGATCAAGTTCGGCTTGATCAATTCCGTAATCCGCGCGCAGAAGGTGCGCCGATGGTTCGTCCGCCCCGAACGGAGTACGGGAAGTGCGCCGACCGGACCCCGGCAAAACGGGACGTTCGACCGCTCGCGAGGCCGCTCCGGTACGTGTAACGTGCTCGTTTCGCTTCCCCCGGACAACCGCTCCGACCTGCGAATACCCGCTTCCGGAACCCTGCCGCAGCACGTCCCGGCCGCTGTTGTCAAGCCCCGAGATATGCCCTGACCTGCGGAAACGCCATTCAGAACGCGCACTTCCCGTGTTAGACTGGATAGCCACGGAAGGGGTACCTGTCACATGACGTTCAAGGTTGGCGACACCGTGGTCTATCCCCATCACGGGGCCGCGCTGATCGAGGCCATCGAAACTCGCCAGATCAAAGGCGTGGACAAGACCTACTTGGTGCTGAAGGTCGCCCAGGGTGACCTGACGGTTCGGGTGCCGGCGGACAATGCCGAGTTCGTCGGTGTGCGCGATGTGGTCGGCCAGGACGGGCTCGACCGGGTCTTCGAGGTGCTCCGCGCGCCGTACGCCGAAGAGCCGACGAACTGGTCCCGCCGCTACAAGGCGAACCTGGAGAAGCTGGCGTCCGGCGATGTCATCAAGGTCGCCGAGGTGGTCCGCGACCTGTGGCGCCGTGAGCGCGAGCGCGGTCTGTCCGCCGGTGAGAAGCGCATGCTGGCCAAGGCCCGCCAGATCCTGGTGAGCGAGCTGGCTCTCGCGGAGAACACCAACGAGGACAAGGCAGAGGCCCTGCTCGACGAGGTCCTCGCCTCCTGACGCACCCGTGCCGGCCCCGCCGTCCTTATCGACGTGCCGTGCCGGGCGGTGAACGCAGCCGGACGCAGAAGTGCCGCGGTGCCCGTGCGATGACAAACGTCATCCGACGGGCGCTGCGGCATCTCTGCACCGGCGGCGCCGGTGTTGTGCACCCGGCGGCCGACCCGACCAGTTCGTCACGGAAGGGGCTGGTCGCGGCGGAGCGCCGGGCACTCCCCGAGCTCCGGGAGCAGGGGGCACCCCCAGGCCATACCCAATCCGGCCGAGGAAGCAAACCTGAACGCCAACGCAATGTCTGATCGAGCCACTGTTCCGGCGGCCGTGCGCACCGCGGCGGTCATTCCCGCGGCCGGCCGGGGCGTCCGGCTCGGCCCCGGTGCGCCCAAGGCGCTGCGCGCCCTCGGCGGGACCCCGATGCTCGTGCACGCGGTGCGGGCCATGGCGGCCTCCCGCGCGGTCTCGCTCGTCGTCGTCGTGGCACCCGCGGACGACGCGGCCGGGGTGCGGGCCCTGCTGGACGAGTTCCCGCTCGCCGGCGACCGGACCGAGGTCCGGGTCGTCCCCGGCGGCGCCACCCGCCAGGAGTCCGTCTCCCTGGGGCTGCGGGCGCTGCCCGACGACGTCGGGGTCGTCCTCGTCCACGACGCCGCCCGCCCCCTCGTCCCGGTCGACACGGTCGACGCCGTCGTCGCCGCCGTCCGCGAGGGCGCCCCGGCCGTCGTCCCGGCCCTGCCGCTGGCCGACACCGTCAAGCGGGTCGAGCCGCGCGAGGACGGGCCCGAGCCCGTCGTCGCCACGCCCGAGCGCGCGCTCCTGCGCGCCGTGCAGACCCCGCAGGGCTTCGACCGCCGCACGCTCGACGAGGCCCACCGGGCGTTCGACGACGCGCCCGGCGAGGGCGCCACGGACGACGCGGGGATGGTCGAGCGGCTCGGCGCCCCCGTGGTCGTCGTCCCCGGCCATGAGGAGGCCTTCAAGGTGACCAGGCCGCTGGACCTGGTGCTGGCCGAGGCCGTGATCGCCCGCAGGAGGGCCAATGACGGTTTTTGACGGGCCCCTGCCGCTGGTCGGCATCGGCACCGATGTGCACGCCTTCGAGGAGGGCCGCGAGCTGTGGTGCGCGGGCCTGCTCTGGGAGGACGCGGGGTACGGCCTCGCCGGGCACTCCGACGGGGACGTGGCCGCACACGCGGCGTGCGACGCGCTGTTCTCCGCGGCGGGCGTCGGCGACCTCGGCGCGCACTTCGGCACCGGGCGGCCCGAGTGGGCCGGTGCCTCCGGCGTCACCCTGCTGGCCGAGGCCGCCCGGATCGTCCGGGCCGAGGGCTTCGAGATCGGCAATGTCGCGATCCAGGTGATCGGCGTCCGTCCGAAGATCGGCAAGCGGCGGGCGGAGGCGCAGGAGGTGCTCTCCGCGGCGGTCGGTGCCCCCGTGCACATCTCCGGGACGACGACGGACGGGCTCGGTCTCACGGGGCGCGCGGAGGGGCTCGCCGCGATCGCCACGGCGCTGGTCGTCGCCCGGCGCTGAACCCGCGGCGCGGATACGGTGGATCGAAGATCCGTCCCGCGGAAGGACCCGCCGTGCTCTCCGACGACCTGAAGCAGTACCTCGACGACAACCCCGCCTTCGTCACGGTCGCGACCGTCCAGCCGGACGGGAGCCCGCAGGTCTCGGTGACCTGGGTCAAGCGCGACGGCGACGACCTGCTGATCTCGACGACGGTCGGCCGCCGCAAGGAGCGGAACCTGCGGCGGGATCCCCGGGTGACCGTGCTGGTGAACCCGCCCAACGCGCCGTACACCTACGCCGAGGTGCGCGGCACGGCGACGATCACCACCGAGGGCGGGCCGGAGCTGATCGACGAGCTCTCGCGGAAGTACACGGGCAAGGACTACGCGGACTTCAACCCGGCGGCGGGGGAGGACGCGCAGCGGGTGGTCGTGCGGATCGCTCCGCGGAAGGTGGTCGGGTCGTTGTAGGCGGGCGCTCCGCGCCCGGGATTGAGCCCCCGCCCCGCCCTTTCACCGTTTCTCACCGCGCTCCGCGCGGGTTGTCCTCAAGCGCCGGGCGGGCTGTTCAGCCCGTCCGGCGCCGGATCTCCCTACAACCCGTCCGTCGTGCCCGCGGACACGCGGTCCGGTTCCGCCGGCTTGTGGCCGCGGGGCTCCTGCAGGGCCGGCAGCGGGTCCTTGCGGAGGACCTTCGGCGCGGGCGCGGAGGCCGACTCGCGGCGGACCTCCTCCATGCCGCGCTGCAGAGCCCGCCGCATCCACTTCCCCAACGGCCGTTCCACATACCGCTGGATCAGCCACGCCGCCAGCAGCATCACCACGATCAGGCCGCCGACGAGCGGGTACGGCGGGACGTGCTCGCGCAGGCCGTGGATGACGGTCATCCCGATGTACTGGTGGATCAGGTAGAGCGGGAAGGTCAGCGCGCCCGCCGTCGTCAGCCAGCGCCACTGGATCCGGTCCAGGTACCCCAGCGCGATCAGCGCCATGATCGCGAACGCCGCGACCACTATCACCTTCGCGGGCAGGGTCGGGATGCCGGCGTTGGTGTTGTCGGCGACCCGCTTGGGCACCCCGTGCAGGGCGATCAGCAGCGACATCCCGACGATGCCCCACAGCAGCGCGGTGGGCCGGAAGCGGCGCATCAGGTAGAAGCAGATGCCCGCGACGAAGTACGGCGTGTAGAGCGGCATCGCCCACATCTCGAGCAGCTTGCTGTCCGACTTGGGGACCATGACCGCCGCCAGCGTCCACAGGCCGCAGAACAGCACGCATTTGCGGTACGTGACGCCGGTGGCCACCACGATCGCGAAGAGCACGTAGAACTTGAGCTCGATGAAGAGCGTCCAGTAGACGCCGTCCACGTCCCAGACCCCGAAGGCCTCCTGGACCATGGTCAGGTTGGTGAAGACCACGTCCATGTTCTCCACGCTGCGCACCTGCGGCCACAGCGTGATGACGCCCGCGGTCAGGAAGATCGCGAACCAGTAGGCGGGGTAGATCCGCGAGACCCGGGAGACCACGTAGTCGCCCAGCGACCGGCCCCAGGCGCTCATGCAGATGACGAAGCCGCTGATCAGGAAGAAGACCTCGACGCCGATCCAGCCGTAGCGGGTGGCCGTGCGCAGGACGGGGAAGACCTCGTCGGGGTTCTGTCCCCAGCCGCCGCGCAGGGCCGTGTAGTGGAAGACCACGACCATGAGGGCCGCCACGATGCGGAGACCGTCCAGGACAACGAGTCTGGGTGCCTGGCGCCGGGCGGTCGCCGGGCTGCCGTCGGGGCCACCTCGCCTGGCGAAGCGCATGTCGTCCTCTTCCGTGGCTTGTCGGATCGTCGTACGTAGCGGGGGTGTGCGGGAATGCTGACACAGGGGGCTGCCGGATGACCGTGACAGTGGTCTCCTGTCCCTGTTTTTCTCCACCGTCTCCCCTGGATGGTGGTACTCATCCGTGCCCTTTCATGACCGTCCGGTGTCCATGGGCCCAACTCTTGTCCGTGGGCCGTACGGTGCGGGCGGTCAGCCGGCCCGGACTGCGGCCGTCGCCCGCCGCAGTCCGTCGCGGACCCTGCGGGCCAGCGGGCGCTCGATCCCCACGTGCACCAGCCAGGCGGCCATCAGCATCGCGACCGCCAGGACGGGCAGCAGGACGTGCGCCGGCACCCGGCCGTCGGCGTGCTTGATGAGCACCCAGCCGACGCGCTCGTGGAGCAGATAGAGCGGATAGGTGAGCGCCCCGGCGGTGGACAGCCAACGCCAGTCGAGCCGCCGTGTCCAGCCCAGAGCCACGGCGGACATCGCGAGGAAGAAGAGCGCGAGCAGCAGCGGGGGTGGGCCAGTGCGGCACCCGGTGGCCCATGTGGGACTCCGCCCTGGCCTGGGCGGCCACCAGGTCGTGCTGCGCGATGAGCAGGCTTCCGCCGGTGATCAGCCAGAGCAGCGCGTTCGGCCCGAAGCGGTGCATCAGGTAGAAGGCGATGCCCGCGAGGAAGTACCAGCAGTCGTAGGGGAGCAGGAGCTCCCGCAGCAGGTCGTCGCCGGTCGCGCGGGCGATGAGGGCCGCGCAGGCCCACAGGCCGCAGAAGGCGAGCACCCGCCGGTAGGTGAGGCCCGCGGCGACGACCAGGGCGAAGAGGAGGTAGAAGCGGACCTCGATCCAGAGGGTCCAGTAGACGCCGTCGACGGGTTCCACCCCGAGGGGATCCTGGAGCATCGTCAGGTTGACGGCGACGTCCCGCAGGGCGGGGGCGGAGTTGACCGTCGGCCACCGCCGTACGACGAGGGACACCAGCAGCACCGCGAACCAGTAGGCCGGGAGGAGCCGGGCGGCGCGCGAGGCGGCGAACTCGCCGAGGCCCCGGCCCCAGCCGCTCATGCAGATGACGAACCCGCTGATCAGGAAGAACAGCTGGACGCCCAGCCAGCCGTAGGAGGCCGGCACATGGGCCGTGGGGAAGACCGCGCGGGCCGGGGCGCCCCAGGCGCCGCTGCCGAAGGCCATCCAGTGGTACGCGACCACCATCAGCGCCGCGCACAGCCGCAGCCCGTCCAGGGCGGCCACCCTGCCGGGTCGCCGGCCGCCCGGCGGCGGGGCGTGCGGCGCGGTGCGCGGGGGTTCCGAGTGCTCCTGCTGTGGCGGCAGAGTGGAGTGCAACGCCCCTCCTGGTGTCCGCGGCGCCCCGCCTGTCCCGAGGTGTGCCCGGGAAGCTATCACGCGGAATTGCATTTTTGCCGCAAAACATTAAATAACGGGCAAAGTGGGTGAGTGTCAGGGCCGGTGGCGGCATCGCGCCTGCTCCGTGCCGTACGGGCCCGAGGCACTGCCCCGCGCCCACTACCCTGGTTCCGTGACTATTCGCCTGTACGACACCAGCGCCCGGCAGATCCGTGACTTCACCCCGATCGTCCCGGGCTGCGTCTCGATCTACCTCTGTGGCGCGACCGTGCAGGCCGCGCCCCATATCGGCCACATCCGTTCCGGGCTCAACTTCGACATCATGCGCCGCTGGTTCACCTACCGCGGCTACGACGTGACCCTGGTCCGCAACGTCACCGACATCGACGACAAGATCATCAACAAGGCCGCCGAGCAGGGCCGCCCGTGGTGGTCCATCGGCTACGAGAACGAGTGCGCCTTCAACGACGGCTACGACGTGCTGGGCTGCCTGCGCCCGACCGTCGAGCCGCGGGCGACCGGGCACGTCCCGGAGATGATCGAGATGATGCGCGGGCTGATCGAGCGCGGTCACGCCTACGCGTCCGACGGCAACGTCTACTTCGACGTCCGCTCCTTCCCCGGCTACCTCCAGCTCTCCAACCAGGAGCTGGAGAACCTCCTCCAGCCCTCCGGCGAGGGCGAGACCGGCAAGCGCGACCCGCGCGACTTCGCCATGTGGAAGGCGGCGAAGGAGGGCGAGCCCAGCTGGGAGACCCCCTGGGGCCGCGGCCGCCCGGGCTGGCACCTGGAGTGCTCGGCCATGGCGCACAAATACCTCGGCACCGCCTTCGACATCCACGGCGGCGGCCTCGACCTGATCTTCCCGCACCACGAGAACGAGATCGCCCAGGCCAAGGCCTTCGGCGACGACTTCGCGCGGTACTGGGCGCACAACGCCTGGGTCACCATGAGCGGCGAGAAGATGTCCAAGTCGCTCGGCAACTCCGTGCTGGTCTCGGAGATGGTCAAGGAGTGGCGCCCCATCGTCCTGCGCTACTACCTGGGCACCCCGCACTACCGCTCGATGATCGAGTACAGCCCGGAGGCGCTGCGCGAGGCCGAGTCGGCGTTCGCGCGGATCGAGGGCTTCGTCCAGCGCGTCGTCGAGAAGGCCGGCGCGGTCGAGCCGGCGGCCGAGGTGCCGCCGGCGTTCGCCGAGGCGATGGACGACGACTTCGGCGTCCCGCAGGCGCTGGCCGTCGTCCACACCACCGTGCGCCAGGGCAACGCCGCGCTGAGCGCGGACGACAAGGAGTCCGCCGTCGCCCGCCTGGCCGAGGTCCGGGCGATGCTCGGCGTCCTGGGCCTGGACCCGCTGGACGAGCAGTGGGCCGCCGGCTCGGACCGCGGCGACGACCTGCACGGCGTGGTGGACTCGCTGGTCCGCCTGGTCCTGGAGCAGCGCCAGGCGGCCCGCTCCCGCAAGGACTGGGCCGCCGCCGACGCCATCCGCGACCAGCTCCAGCAGTCCGGCCTGGCGATCGAGGACACCCCGTCCGGTCCGCGTTGGTCGCTGTCCTGAGCGACACTTTTCGTACGTACGTTTACTGAGCCGCTGTACGGGCGGCTCTGAGCAGTAAAGAAACAGGTGACCCCCATGGCCGGCAACAGCCAGCGCAGGAACCGCCGCACGTCCAACAAGAAGGGCGCGACGGTCGGCAGCGGCGGCCAGCGGCGCCGGGGCCTGGAGGGCAAGGGCCCCCACCCCGCCCGCGAGCATGCGCAAGGGGCACAAGAAGAACCGTGTCGCCAACGCCCAGGCCAAGCAGGCCCAGCGCCGTCCGGCCCCGCGCCGTGGCGGCCCCAAGGGCACCAACGAGCTGGTCGTCGGCCGCAACTCGGGTGGTCGAGGCGCTGCGCGAGGGCGTCCCCGCGAACACGCTCTACGTCCAGCAGTTCGTGGACAGCGACGAGCGCGTGCGCGAGGCGCTCCAGCTCGCCACGGACAAGGGCCTCAACCTCATGGAGGCCCCCCGCCCCGAGCTCGACCGCATGACCAACGGGCTCAACCACCAGGGCCTGGTCCTGTCGGTGCCGCCGTACGACTACGCCCACCCCGAGGACCTCACGGCCCGCGCCGCCGACAACGGCGAGGACCCGCTGATCGTCGCCCTCGACGGCATCACCGACCCGCGCAACCTCGGCGCCGTCGTCCGCTCCGTCTCCGCCTTCGGCGGCCACGGCGTGGTCGTCCCCGAGCGCCGCGCGGCCGGCATGACCGCCAGTGCCTGGAAGACCTCCGCCGGCACCGCCGCCCGCACCCCCGTGGCCCGCGCCACCAACATGACGCGGATGCTGGAGGCGTACCAGAAGGAGGGCCTGATGGTCGTCGGCCTGGCCGCCGACGGCGACGTCGAGCTGCACGAACTCGACGCCCTGGAAGGCCCCGTGGTGATCGTCGTGGGCAGCGAGGGCAAGGGCCTGTCCCGGCTCGTCGGCGAGACCTGCGACTTCCGGGTGCGCATTCCCATGCCCGGTGGCGCGGAGTCGCTCAACGCGGGCGTCGCCGCCGGTGTCGTCCTCTACGAGGCGGCCCGCCGCCGCGCCTAGTGCGAACGGCTGCGCCGTCATCGCACGGGCGGCGCAGCCACGTTGACGGGTCTCGGACACCCGTGTCGGTCAAGGCAGTGTCCTAACCTCCGGTCACTCGGTTAGATGAGTGTGGACACCAGAACACCCCGCACACCTACGGGGGGAAGCTCTTCCGGGTACGACGACCAGCCCGCGCTGAGTACGGTGAAGGTCCCGTCCGATCCCGCGCAGGTCTCCGGCAACCACCTGAGCTTCCGCGTGCAGCTCGCGCGTCCCCCGCATCGCGCCCGGCAGTTCGCCGGGATCGCCGCCGACACGACGCAGCTGCCCACCGTCAAGGGCCCGGCCAGGCGCCGGGCCCCCGTGGTGTGGAGCGGGCGGGCGGCGCCCGGGGACGCGGCCCCCACCCAGCTGCTGGAGGCCATGCACGCCGCCGTCGGGGGCGGTGGTGACGCGGGTGCCACCCAGGTCCTGCCGCGCCTCGGCGTCGACGGGGACGCCCCCGCCACGGTGGTCGGCCCGCGCGGCCCCGCCGAGCAGACCCAACTCCTGCGCGGGATGCGCCCCACGACCGGTGCGTTCGACGAACAGCCGTACCCGAACGGCGAGTTCGACGACGAGGCCGACTGGCCCGACGAGGACGACGACCCAACGGGCCGTTCCCTCCAGGGCGGTGACTCCGTCCGGCACGCCTATTACCCCGGCCGCCGGATGAATCTCGGCGTCGTCCTGCTGCCGCTGCGGATCTTCCTCGGGCTGATCTCCGTCTACGCCGGCATGGGCAAGCTGTGCGACCCCGTCTACTTCGACGGCGGCAGGCGCGGCTCCATGGTCACCTGGCTGACCTCCCTGCACCCCTGGGCCGCGGCCGCGCCGCTGCGGGAGTTCGCCCTCGCCCACCCCGTCGGCTCCGGCCTGACGGTGGCCCTTCCTCCAGATCATCGTCGGCGTCCTGACGATCTTCGGTCTCTGGCAGCGGCTCGCCGCCGCCGTCGGGGCCCTGCTGTCCATCGCGCTGATGGTCACCGTCAGCTGGCGCGCGCACCCCGTCTACGACACGCCCGACATCATCTACCTGGCCGCCTGGAGCCCGCTGGTCATCGCCGGCGCCCCCTTCTACTCCGTCGACGGCCGGGCTGGCCGGGCGAGGCGTGGCGCCGGCTCGGCCCCCGGGCCGCGCTCGGGGACCTGCGGCGGCGGGTGCTGCGCCGCGGCGCCGTCATGGCGACCGTGCTCATCGGGCTGACGCTGCTGACCGGTTCGATGCTCGGCGGCGCCGTCCGCTCCGCGCAGCCGGCCACCCGGCCGGGCGCCCCGTCCGCGCCGCCGGTCAACAGCCTGCCCGGCTCGCCGCTCCCGCAGCGCCCGGAGTCCGGCAACACCCCGCGCGGCACCCATGGTCCGGCCGGGCCCGGCAGTCCGCGGCCGAGCGCCACGAGCCACCGGACGGCCACGCCCGTCCGCCACGCCGCCCGCCCCAGGGCGCCGTCAAGTCCCCCACGGGACCGGCCGGTTCCAGCCGTCCGGAGCCACCCTCGGGCGGACCCCGTCCCGCGCCCCAGACGCGACCAGCGGCCCGCCGCACCGGCCGCCCCCGCACAGCCCCACGGGCGCCGCGACCAGCGGCGGTACGGCGGCAGCGGGTCCTCGGGCGGCACCGGCTCCTCCGGCGGCCTCACGGCGGCTGTGCGGCGCCGCTCGGACGGTCCATCCTCGGCTGACGCCGCCCGCCGTGCGCGCAACGTGGCCTGCTGTACCCACTGGGGTGGTACGGGCCGTCGTCGTCCAATCCCTTGGTCACCGCTCATGTTCGCGGCGGTGGCCGTCGGTCAGTCCTTCGCCGTGTCGATGGCCCGCCAGTACGACCCCTGCGGCAGCGGAATCCGGCCAGGCGGCGCTCCCGGCCAGCCGGGGGAACGTGGTGCGCTCGTGGTCGCCGCGCTCCGGCAGCAGGTCCGCGAAGCCCGGCGAGAAGACGTAGACTGCCCGCGTTGATGAGGTACGGCGAGGGCGGCGACTCGAGTGAAGTCCAGGACGTGGCCGAACTCGTCGGTTCAACGCGCGCCCCACGGGGATGCGCGCCGGGCCAAGCGCCAGGGTGGCGGTGGCGTCCCGCTCGTGGTGGAAGGCGGCCCATCTCGCGCAGCGAGAACCGCGTCCAGATGTCTGCCGTTGGTTGGCGTACCAGGGCTCGGTCGGGGCGGGGCAGCAGGCCGCGCGTGCTTGAGGCCGCCGCCGCGCGAGACGGTTCCGGCTCGACGACCGTGGTCACCCGCAGCGGGAGGTCGGCCGACACGAGCCAGGCCTGGAGGACTTCGGCCAGATGGCCGCACGAGACCACCGCGTCGGTGACGCCCTCGGGCGGCCAGCCAGGCCAGCTGGTGCCCGATGATCGGGACGCCCGTGCCGGGGATCTCCACCATCGGCTTGGGGCGGTCGTCGGTGTAACGGGCGAAGCCGTGACCCCTGGCACCGCGCCAGGATCACGGCTTGCGCGGGTGCGGGGAGCGGGGTGCGTGCCGGTCATGCCCCGCACGATATGCCGTGGCCGCGGGGTGCGGTGCGACCGGCGTGCGCCGGCGAGGGAGGCTTCGCCGGGAAAGAGGCTCGCCGGGAAGGTGTTGGCCCGACGGGTGCCGGGGGCGGGCCGTCAGTGGCCCTGGGCCACCCCGGAGGCGTACGAGGTGTCGCAGACGGGGCGGGCGTACGCCTGGGCCTTCTTCGCCGAGTGGTACTTGGCGACGGCCGCCTGGCCGAGCACCCGGTCGATGTCCACGCAGTAACGGGCCAGCGAGGGGCGGCCGTTGGTGGCCTCCTGGAGGTGGGTGAGGGCCACGCCCGGGTTCTTCTCCTGGAGCTCGGTCAGCAGCTTGTCGCGCAGCACCTCGTGCGGGGCGCGGGCCCTGGCCTGGCTGGAGGCGGCGTCCGAGGATGCGGTGAGCACCTGGGACTCGGCGTTGGGGCGCCGCCCACGGGACACGAGTCACCGCGAGGGTCCCGGAGAGCACGAGGACGACGGGGAGGACGAGGGCGAGGGTTCTGCCGATGCGGCGGGCGGCCTGGTTCATGCCGCAGATGGTAGCGACGGCGTAATGAGACCGCGACATTTAGTCACCCGGTCGAGTGACGTTTGTTTCGGCGGCCGAGGGAAATCGGTTGACGCCCGCGCGCCCGGACCAGGGGAGGCCCTGCCCGGGCGCGCGGGCGCCCGGTTGACCGCCCGCGGGGCCCGCCGTGCCGCCCGTCCCGCGGGCGGCACGGCGGCGTGAATCAATCGCTCAGCGCTCGCCGGACGACGTCGAGAACACATGCAGTTCACCCGGCCGGGGGACGACGCGCAGGGGTGGCGCCCCTTCTCCGGGACGCTGCGTCCGTTGACGCGGACGACGAGGTCCTTCCGCTCCCCGCCGACCTCGGCCGTGCCGTAGACGTAGCCGTCGGCGCCCAGCTCCTCCACCCACGTTGACGTGTGACGGCGAGACCGGCCGAGGCGTCCTTGGCGAGCGCGGGCGCGTCACCGCCCTGCCCGACGACGTCGAAGTGCTCGGCCGCACGCCCACCGTCACGGTCCGGTCGCCCTTGTCCGCGGCGGGCCGACAGCGCCTCGCGCGAGACCGGGACGACGCTGTTGCCGAACTCCACGCCGCCGTCGGCGATCGGCACCTCGACCAGGTTCATGGCGGGCGAGCCGATGAAGCCGGCGACGAAGAGGTTGGCCGGGCGGTCGTACATGTGTTGCGCGGCGAGTCCACCTGCTGGAGCAGCCCGTCCTTGAGCACCGCCACGCGGTCGCCCATCGTCATGGCCTCGACCTGGTCGTTGGGTGACGTAGACCGTGGTGATGACCGAGGCGGCGCTGCAGGCCGGCGGATCTGGGTGCGGGTCTGCACGCGGAGCTTGGCGTCCAGGTTGGACAGCGGCTCGTCCATCAGGACACCTGCGGCTCCCGGACGATGGCCCGGCCCATCGCGACGCGCTGCCGCTGGCCGCCGGAGAGCGCCTTCGGTTTGCGGCCCAGGTACTCGGTGAGGTCCAGGATGCGCGCGGCGTCCTCGACCTTCTGCCGGATCTCGGCCTTCGGCACGCCGGCGATCTTCAGGGCGAAGCCCATGTTGTCGGCGACGGTCATGTGCGGGTAGAGCGCGTAGTTCTGGAACACCATGGCGATGTCCCGGTCCTTGGGCGGCAGATGCGTGACGTCGCGGTCGCCGATGCGGATCGCTCCGCCGTTGACGTCCTCCAGCCCCGCGAGCATGCGCAGCGAGGTGGACTTGCCGCAGCCGGACGGGCCGACGAGGACGAGGAACTCGCCGTCCTCGATGGTGATGTCGAGCTGGTCGACGGCGGGCTTGTCGGAGCCCGGGTAGATCCGGGTCGCCTTGTCGTACGTGACGGTGGCCATGGTGATGCGGTCCCTTCACCGGCAGGAACGTGCCGGACGATCCGAGTAGAGGGAGTGGTCCAGTCCAATCGGGCCGGGTTGCGGGTGACGCTACCGCCGCGGGGTCCGGTTGTCAGCAGGCCCCGGGCCACGTCGTGAAAATCACGGCCGGGCGGGCGGGGGAGTCCGGTTAGACTGCTTCCGCGTGCCGCCTTAGCTCAGTTGGCCAGAGCACCTGTCTTGTAAACAGGGGGTCGTCGGTTCGAACCCGACAGGCGGCTCTGAGCACAGTGAAGCCCGGGCCTTCGGCCCGGGCTTCCGCTGTTGCCCCGCCCCTCCCCGGTCAGGGGCGGGGGCGGGGTGGGGTCCTCCTACCGGTGACCCGAGTACGACGGCGCGTCCGCCACCGCCCGGTGGTCATCCGGTCCTTCGGGCCGGACCGCGTCCTGGTGGCCCGGCCACCAGGCCTTGTGGCCCAGCAGCGACGTGATCGTCGGCACCAGCAGCATCGCCATCACGAAGGCCGTGAGCAGGATGCCGAAGGCCACCGCGAAGCCCATCTGCTGGAGCATCGAGTTGTCGGCGAGGACCAGGACGCCGAACGTACCGGCGAGGATGATCGCGGCGGCGGAGACCGTCGGGGCCGACTGGGCCACCGCGGTGCGGATGGCCTGCCGCGGAGGTACGCCCTTGCGGACCTCCTCCCGGAGCCGGGCGACCATCAGGATGTTGTAGTCCGTGCCGATGGCGACCACGAAGAGGTAGATGATGATCGGCAGCATGAAGAGCATGCCGTCCTCGCCCTTCACATCCTGGAAGAGCCAGACCGTCGAGCCGAGCGTGGCGCCGTAGCCGAGGGCCACGGCGAGCATCAGGTAGACCGGGGCCACCAGGCTGCGCAGCAGCAGGCCCAGGATCACCATGATCGCGAGACCGGCGACCGGGAAGACCACCTTGTAGTCGTGGGCGACGGCCTTCTCGACGTCCGCGAGGACCGCCGAGGTGCCGCCGACCAGGGCCTCTGTGTCCTTGGGCGCGGCGGCGTGCGCCGCGTCGCGCAGGTCGTCGCCGACGACCCTGATGGCCTTGTCCGCGGTGGGCTTGTCCTTGGTGACGACGGTGTACTGCGCGACGGACCCGTCCTTGTTGGGGACGGCCGGGGCGACCTGGGCCACGCCCTTGACCGCCGCGATCTTGCCGCGGAACGCCTCCAGCTCGCCCTTGTCGAGCGGCGCCTTGTTCTTCGACTCCAGGTAGACCATGGCCGGGTCGGACTGGCCGGCGGAGAAGCCCTTCTGGAGGTCCTTCATCGCCTGGACGGACTCCAGCTTGGCGGGCAGCTGGCTGTCCATGTCGAACTTGTTCTTGAAACTGAACGCGCCCACGGCCAGTACGGCGAGCACCACGGTGGACAGCAGCGCCACCGCGGCCGGACGCCGGGAGACGAGGCCGCCGACCGCGTTGGCCATGCGGTTCTTCGGGGTCTTCTTCCATGCCTTCGACGGCCAGAACGCCGCCCGGCCCAGCAGCGAGAAGACGGCGGGGACCAGGGTGAGCGCCGCGACCAGGGTTACCGCGACGGCGATCGCCAGCGACGGGCCCATCGCCGCCAGCATGCCCATGGTGGACAGCAGCAGGGCGAGGAAGGACGCGATGACCGCGCCGGCGGCGGAGGCGATGGTCTCGCCGACCCGGGCCACGGCCTCGGCCAGGGCTTCCTTCGGCTCCTTGCCGGCGCGCAGCAGCTCGCGGTAGCGGAAGAGCAGGAAGAGGATGTAGTCCGTACCGATGCCGAAGAGGACGACGATCAGGATCTGGGAGATGCTGGCGTCGGCCTTGAGTCCGCCGACCTCGGCGGCGGTGCCGATCAGGCCGTTGGCCACCGAGGCGACGATACCGATGATGATCACGGGCAGGATCGCGATCAGCGGGCTGCGGAAGATGACCAGCAGCAGCACGACGATGAGCACCAGCGTGGCCATCATGATCAAGCCGTCCGTGTCACCGGAGGACTCCATCGCGTCGACGGTGGACGCCGCCTGGCCGGTGACGCCCATCTTCAACTGGGTGCCCTGCAGCAGGGGCTTGGCGTCCTTGCGGAGCTGCTTGACCGAGTCCAGCAGCTTCTGGTTGTTCAGGTCCTTGTCGGTGGAGACGATGTTCGCCAGCGCGATCTCGCCGTTCGGGGAGACGGCCTGGGGGCTCGTCGCCACCTTGGATATCTTCTCGAAGTGCTTGTTCTGCAGGCCGTTCGTGACCTTGACGACGTCCTGCTTGTCCGCGGCCGTGAGCTTCCCGCCGTCCCCGCGCTTGAACACGATGATCGACGCGGACTGTTCGGTCTGGGGGAAGGCCTTCTCCTGGAGCTTGCCCGCCTTCACCGACTCGTAGTGCGAGGGCAGGAACTCCGCCTGGTCCCTGGTGGACTTCAGACCCGGCGCCAGCATGCCCAGCGCGACCGCCGCGAGTATCCACGCGACGATCGTGAGCCATGGCCGGTGGACGGCGAACCGTCCGACTCGTCGGAACATGGTGTGGAGCTCCCCCTCAAACTGGTGGTGGCACGGCCCGGAGACGGGATGGGAATGTCTGTGCGGGCAGACCTACGCTAGGGAAGCTCTTTATGCGGAGACAACGAATCCCTGGGATATCAGGGGGAAATCGGTCCTGGGGTGGGGGAACCCTCCTCCCCGGGGAGGAGAGACCCCTCACCCGTGAGGTAGAGATCACCTGCCGAACGTCTCCACCCGGATTACGCTGCCCCCATGGTCTCCACGATGGATCTTGCCTCCGGCAGCGGGAACCCCGACGACTACGCCGCCCGCATGGAGCGTGCCGCGCGGGCGGCGGCCCAGGAGGGGCTCACCGGGCTGATCGTCTCGCCCGGCCCCGACCTGGTCTGGCTCTGCGGCTACCGGGCCTCGCCCGGCTCCGAGCGGCTCACCGCGCTGATCCTCGTGCCGGGCCGGCGGCCCCTGCTGATCGTCCCCGAGCTGGAGCGGGGCGGAGCCGAACACGCGCCCGGCGCCGGGGCGTTGACCATCACCGGCTGGCGGGACGGGGAGAACCCGTACGACGTGGCCGCCGGCCACCTCGACGCGCGCGGCCGCTACGGCGTCTCCGACAACACCTGGGCCCTCCACCTGCTGGCCCTCCAGCGCCTGCGCCCCGGCGCCGGCTACGCCGCGCTGACCGAGGCCCTGCCGATGCTGCGGGCGGTCAAGGACGCGGCCGAGGTGGAGCGGCTGGCGGCGGCGGGGGCGGCGGCCGACGCGGTCTACGAGGCGATCGTGGAGCGGCCGTTCGCCGGGCGGCGCGAACTGGAGGTCGCGGCCGACCTGGACCGGCTGCTGCGCGAACACGGGCACTCCCAGGTCGACTTCACCATCGTCGGCTCCGGACCCAACGGGGCCGATCCGCACCACGATTCCGGGGACCGCGTCATCGGGGAAGGTGACATGGTCGTCATGGACTTCGGCGGACTGCTGGGCGGCTACGGCTCCGACACGACGCGCACCGTGCACGTCGGCGAGCCGACGGCGGAGGAGCGCAAGGTCCACGACGTCGTGCGGGAGGCGCAGCAGGCGGCGTTCGAGGCGGTGCGGCCCGGGGCCGCGTGCCAGGACATCGACCGGGCGGCGCGGTCGGTGATCGTGCGGAACGGATTCGGCGAGTACTTCGTCCACCGGACGGGGCACGGGATCGGCGTCACGACGCACGAGCCGCCGTACATGGTGGAGGGGGAGCATCAGCCGCTGGTGCCGGGGATGTGCTTCTCGATCGAGCCGGGGATCTATCTGCCGGGGCGGTTCGGGGTGCGGATCGAGGACATCGTGGTGTGCGGGGAGTCGGGTGGGCGGCGGTTGAACAACACGGAGCGGGAGCTTCGTGTGGTGAGGTGAGTCCGCCCCTGCCCCGCCCTTTCACCGTTTCTCCCGGGGCTCCGCCCCTCGGCCCGAAGCCGCGCTCGGCGGAGCCCCCGCCGCCGCCCGGAGGGCGGTTCGGGGCCGGGGCTCCGCCCCGGGAAACGGGGAAAGGGCGGGGCGGGGGCACAACCCCCTCACCGACCCGCCCGCATTCGGTGCGGGTCGTACGGCGCGGCACCCCCCGCCGTCTCCCGGCGCACCGGCGCCCCCGCCGTGATCAGCAGCCATGCCGTCACCGCCGCCAGCAGCATGATCCCGGACGCCCACGCCAGGCCCACGTGGAAGCCGTGCACCACGCCGGACTTGACGACGTCGGTCGTGACGGCCGGCCGGCGGGCCGCCAGGTATGCCGCCGTCGTGCTCGTCGCGATCGTGTTCAGGAGCGCCGTACCGATCGAACCGCCCACCTGCTGGCAGGTGTTGACCGTCGCGGAGGCGACGCCCGCGTCCGACGGGTCCACCCCCTTCGTGGCGGTGTCCATGACGGGCACGAAGAGCAGTCCCATGCCGAGCCCGAAGAGGATCGTGGACGGCAGGACGTGCACGGCGTACTCCGCGCGGACCGGCAGGAACGTCAGGAGGAAGAGCCCGGTGGCGGCCAGCACGGCCCCGCAGGACAGCGGGACCCGCGGCGGCAGCCGGTGCAGCAGGCGCGGTGAGAGCTGGGTGCTGGTCAGCATGATCGTCGCGGACATCGGCAGGAACGCCAGGCCCGCCTCCACCGGCCGGTAGCCCAGGACGCCCTGGAAGTAGTACGTCATGTACAGGAACATCCCGAACATGGCGATCACCGCGAGCCAGAGCGTCAGGAACGCCCCGGTGCGGTTGCGATCGCGCACGATCCGCGGCGGCAGCAGCGGGCTCGCCGCCCGGGTCTGCCGGACGGCGAACAGCCCGAGCAGCACCGCTCCCGCGCCCAGCGAGCCCAGGACCCGCGGGCTGTCCCAGCCGCGGGACGACGCCTCGCTGCACCCGTAGACCACGCCGACCAGGCCCGTGCAGGCGAGCAGGACGCCGGGGATGTCCAGCCGCGGCCGCCGCTCGGGCCGGTGGTCGTGGAGGGACCACAGGCCGCCGAGGAAGGCCAGCACGGCGATCGGCGCGTTGACGTACATGCACCAACGCCAGTCCAGGTACTCGGTCAGCAGGCCCCCGGCGATCAGCCCGATCGCGCTGCCCGCGGCGGCGGTGCCGCTGAACACGCCGAACGCCCTGGCCCGCTCCCGCGGCTCGGTGAACGTCGTCGTCAGCAGGGAGAGCGCGGACGGCGCCAGGGTCGCCGCGAAGACGCCCTGCAGGGCACGGGCGCCGAAGAGGTGCCAGTCCTCCTGGGACGCGCCGCCCACTCCCGAGGCGACGGCGAAGCCGATCAGGCCCACGAGGAAGGTGCGTTTGCGCCCCACCAGGTCCGCCACGCGCCCGCCGAGCAGCAGCAGGCCGCCGAAGGCGAGCGTGTACGCGGTGATCACCCACTGCCGGTTGGTGTCCGACATGTGCAGCTCGCGCTGGGCGGACGGCAGGGCGATGTTCACGATGGTCGAGTCGAGCACGACCATCAGCTGTGCGATGCCGATGAAGGCCAGTCCCCACCAGCGGCGGGAACGGCAGACGGCGTCCGGTGCGGGGTACACAGTGCTCATCGGGGACCTCTCGCACCAGGCTAGGCCCGCCGGATGGCATCTGCCTCCCGAGTCACACCCGAGTCACACCCGGGGGAAGCGGCTCAGCAGCGTCCACACGGCCGGGTTGGCGTCGAGGCCGTCGTGCATGTCGGTGAGGTCCGCGACGAGGTCGTGCAGGAAGTCCCGGGCCTCGCGGCGCAGTGCCCGGTGGTCGAGGACGAGCGGGGGCTCGTCGACCGGTGCCCAGTCGGCGGTGACCTCCACCCAGCCGAAGCGGCGCTCGAAGAGCATGCGGTCGCTGGACTCGGTGAAGTCGAGCTCCGCGTACTGCGGGGCGGCCGAGCGGGAGCCGCGGGGGTCGCGGTCGAGCTCCTCGACGATGTCGCACAGGGCCCAGGCGAAGTCCAGTACGGGCACCCATCCCCAGGCTGTGGACAGCTCCCGGTCTTCCTTCGTGTCGGCGACGTAGACGTCGCCGCAGAACAGGTCGTGCCGCAGGGTCCGCACGTCGGCGGTGCGGTAGTCCGTCTGCGGCGGGTCGGGGAAGCGGCGGGAGAGGGAGTAGCCGAGGTCGATCACGTCGTCGATGGTGCCACGGCGGAGCCGCCCCCGGAGGCCGGGGGCGGCTCCGCCCGGTCGCAGGGCGGGACTACTTGACGCTGATCGCGGTCCAGGCCGCGGCCACCGCCTTGTACTCCGCGCTGTTGTTGCCGTAGAGCGAGGCCGCGGCGGCGAGGGTGCCGGTGCGGGCCTTGGCGTAGTTGGTGTTGGAGGTGAACTGCGTGGTCAGCGCCTTGTACCAGATCTTGGTGGCCTTGTCGCGGCCGATGCCGGTGACCTTGGAGCCGTCCGCGGTCGGGCTGTCGTAGTTCACGCCGTTGATCGTCTTCTTGCCACTGCCCTCGGAGAGCAGGTAGAAGAAGTGGTTGGCCGGGCCGGACGAGTAGTGGACGTCGATCCCGCCGAGGCCGGAGTACCAGCTGTCCTTCGACTTGCCGTCCTTGCTGGGCTTGTCCATGTACCGCAGCGGCTTGCCGTTGCCGAAGATGTCGATCTTCTCGCCGATGAGGTAGTCGCCCACGTCGGACTTGTTGTTGGCGTAGAACTCGACGGCGGTGCCGAAGATGTCGCTGGTCGCCTCGTTGAGGCCGCCGGACTCGCCGCTGTAGACCAGCTTGGCGGTGGCGGCGGTGACGCCGTGGCTCATCTCGTGCGCGGCCACGTCGATGGCGGTCAGCGGCTTCTTGTCGCCCTCGCCGTCACCGTAGGTCATGCAGAAGCAGGAGTCCGACCAGAAGGCGTTGACGTAGCCCTTGCCGTAGTGGACGCGGGAGTAGGCGGCCTTGCCGTCGTTGCGGATGCCGTTGCGGCCGAAGGTGTTCTTGTAGAAGTCCCAGGTGACGGCCGCGCCGTAGTGGGCGTCGACGCCGGCGGTCTGCCGGCCGCCGCCCCAGGTGTCGGTGCTGTTGGTGTACAGCGAACCGGTGCCGGACGAGCCCTGGTTGAGGTCGTACGTCTTGTGGCCGCCGCGCTTGCCGTCGACGAGCTGGTACTGCGAGCCGGACTTGGTGGTGTCCAGGGGCACCGTGCCGCTGTACGTGCTGGTGCCGCTGCCGGTCTCGATGCCCTCGTACTGGAAGAGCTTCTTGCCGTTCGCCGCGTCGGTGACGACGTGCAGCTCGCTCGGGGTGCCGTCCTTCTGGACGCCGGTGACCACGGTCTCGTACGCCAGGACCGGCTTGCCCTGGGCGGCCCAGACGACCTTGCGCGGGGACTGGCCGGCGGGCTTGGCGGTCTTCTGCGCGGCGGCCGCGCTCAGCGCGGACTTCTTGGCCTCGGCCGGGGCGAGGGACGCGTCCGTGGAGACGGCTATGGACGCCTCGTTCGCCTTGGTGACCGAGCGCGCCCCGGCCTTCGTCTCGTGGACGATCAAGTCGCCGCCCAGGACGGGGAGTCCGTCGTAGGTGCGCTCGTAGCGGGTGTGCACGGTGCCGTCGGCGTCCTTGACGACATCGCGGGCGACGAGCTTCTCCTTGCTGCCCAGCCCGATCTTCGCGGCGGTGCCCGCGGCGGCGCCCTGGGCGTCCTGGATGGCGGCGGCCCGCTGTCCGGCGGACAGGCCCACCGGAAGTCCTCCGCTGTCACGGTCACCCGAGGCGCTCGCGCTGCCGGTCTGGACGCCGACCACGACCATCGCGGCGGAGGCGACGAGGGCGGCGGCACGCAGGGCGGTGGTGCGGGGGGTGGCGGTGAGTCTCAACTCTGTCTCCTCTGAGGGGGGTTAGGGCAGCCCGGGTGGGGGCGGCCCCTTGGTACGAGAGGTGCAGGAGCGAATGTGAGGAGAGCGTGCCACCCCTTGAGCGCTTTTGACAGGGGCGCAACAAGGATGTGATCTGTCGTTATCTCAGAACGACTAATTCCGGTCGGTGTTGGCCGATCGGGTTTAGAAAAGGCAGAGTTGAGGCTGAAGTGGCCGATGAGGCTGGTGGGACTGCCCGGTGGACATGCCGGATCCCCCGCCCCGCCGGCCGGTGGAACGGGCCGGGGAACAGGGGATCCATGCGGGTCAGGACGTATGCGGAAGGCGCCGTACCGGGGCATCTGGCCGCCGCGGCCGAGGCGTTGCGCGAGCGCGAGTGGCCCGGCGGCGGGCCGCACGATCCGGCGCTGCGGCCGGTGGTGATGCTGCTGCTATCGGCGGACGACGAGGTGGTGGCCGCGCTGGACGTCCTCTTCAAGGACGTCGCCCACGCGGGCCGGGTCTACCGGGCCGCCGGGCTGAGCGCGGTGGTCACCGACCCGGCGCACCGGGGCAGCGGAAACGGGCGGCGGCTGGTGGCCGCCGCCCGTGAGTGGATCGCCGCGCAAAGCGTCGACCTGGGCGTTTTCACCTGTGACCGCCCCTTGCGGGGCTTCTATGCGAGCGCCGGGTGGGAGGAGCTGGAAGGCACCGTCCTCGTCGGCGGAACGCCGGAGGATCCCTTCCCCAGCGACGGGCCCGGGTTCGACAAAGTCACCATGGCCGGATTCTTCACGGCGCGGGCGCGACGGGACGCGGACGCGTTCCGGGGGTGCCGCGTCGGGCTGTACCCGGGCGGCGTCGACAGGCTGTGGTGAGTCCTCTACGGGCCGCTACGGCTGGTCGTCCGTGGGCGGCCGGTTGCCGAGCTGCTCGTTGATCCTCCGCTGGGCCTCGTCGACCTGGCTCTGGTACTTGTTGCCGGTCCGCGCGTCGAACGCATCGCCGGCCTTTTCGACGCCCTGCCTGGCCTGGTCCTCATGGCCCTTGAGCAGGCCCTTGAGCTTGTCGAGCATGGACATGGAGTCCTCCTTGCGAGTGCCTGACAAGTCCAGGATCACCGCATCCGCGGTATTTGGCCAGTGCGCGTCTCAGGGCTCGTGCGGCCCCGGCGGCTTGCGCGGCTCGTGCGGGGGCGTGCGCTCCTCCGGGCCGATCGTGGGGTCGAGGGCCGAGTCGTACGTCCCCGTGCCCCGGCAGTGCTTGCACTGGCCGGTCCGGTGGACGGTGTCGGCCGGGCCCCGGAACGGGTCGGGGCCGGGGTGGTGGGCCAGCACGCGGGGAACGAATCCGGAGCCCTGGCACCAATGGCAGAGCGGGCGCGCCGGAAAGGGGCCGGAGCCGGAATCCGGGCCGGATCCGGAATCGGAATCCGGGCCCGGCTCCTGGGGGTTATCGCTGTCCGTCATCGCGGACGATGATGGTCCGTACCGCGGTGCCGGTTCCGGGAAACGGCGGCCCTTCATCCGTATGGGCATCGGCGCCGGCATCCGCGCCGGCATCCGTACGGGATCGTCACCTGACATATTCGTCAGGGGAATCCGGGCGCGTACTTGCATTTTCGAATGCATTTCGACAATGGCGGCGAAGAGGGCCGCTCCCCGGCGGGAAAGCGGCCCTCGTCACGCGCGTCACGCGATCCGGCTCAATCGCCCGTGGAATGTCAGACGTTGACGCCGAAGTCCTGCGCGATGCCGACCAGGCCGGAGGCGTAACCCTGGCCCACGGCACGGAACTTCCACTCGGCGCCGTGGCGGTAGAGCTCGCCGAAGACCATGGCGGTCTCGGTGGCCGCGTCCTCGCTCAGGTCGTAACGGGCGAGCTCGGCGCCGCCGGCCTGGTTGACGATGCGGATGTAGGCGTTGCGCACCTGGCCGAAGTTCTGCGAGCGCGCGGTGGCGTCGTAGATGGAGACCGGGAACACGATCTTGTCGACGTCGGCCGGGAGGGCGGCGAGGTTGACGTTGATCTGCTCGTCGTCGCCGTCGCCCTGACCGGTGGTGTTGTCACCGGTGTGCACGATGGAGCCGTCCGGCGTCTGCTTGTTGTTGAAGAAGACGAAGTGGCCGTCCGAGTAGACCTTGCCGGCGGGGTTCACCGCTATCGCGCTCGCGTCGAGGTCGAAGTCCGTGCCCGTGGTGGTGCGGACGTCCCAGCCGAGGCCGACGGTGACGGCCGACAGGCCCGGGGCCTCCTTGGTGAGGGAGACGTTGCCGCCCTTGGACAGGCTTACAGGCATGGGGGTGATCCCTTTCTCGTCGGACTCGCGGCCACGCGCTGCCTGCGCGAGCCGCTGTCACCCCGGTAAACGCCGACGGGGGGTGGTGAGGTTCCGTCCTCCTTTACTTTCTTTACCGGTTTCTGATGCCGGGTCGGCGACGGACCGGGGCAAACCCAGGTGACATGGGCATCACCGGCGGGCGACCATGGGTCCGTGTCCTCCGCTTCCCGACCCCACATCATCCGCGGTGCCGTGGCCCTGCCCGAGGCGGAGCTGGTGTGGCGCTTCTCGCGCTCCTCCGGCCCGGGCGGCCAGCACGTCAACACCAGCGACAGCCAGGCGGAGCTGCGCTTCGACCTGGCCGCGACGGAATCACTGCCCGCCGTGTGGAAGGAACGCGCGCTGGAGCGGCTGGCCGGGCGGCTGACGGACGGCGTCCTGACCGTACGGGCGTCGGAACACCGCTCCCAGTGGCGCAACCGCGAGGCGGCGGCGGTACGGATGGCCGCGCTGCTGGCGGAGGCGACGGCACCACCGCCGAAGCCGCGCCGGGCCACGCGGATCCCTCGCGGGATCAATGAGCGGCGGCTGAGGGAGAAGAAGCAGCGGTCGGACACCAAGCGGGGGCGCTCGGGTCGCTGGGACTGAGGGTGGGGTGGTCGTGGCGGGTGGTGGCCGCGTCCTGGGCGGCCGCGCCCGGGCCTGTATCGCGGCTGCGCCGCGTTCGCTGGGGGCTTCGCCCCCTGGGCCCCTGGCCGGGGCTCCGCCCCGGACCCCGTATCGCGGCTCCGCCGCTCGTCCTCAAGCGCCGGACGGGCTGAAATGGCGTGCCCGCGCCTGAAATCCAGCCCGGGCGCACCATGCAGCCCGCGCTCTAAATCCGGCGTGGGTGCGCACTTCAGCCTGTCCGGCGCTTGAGGACAGCGCCCGCAGGGCGCTGATGGAGCCCGCTCGGAGGGCCCGGCGGGGGCCAGGAGCGCAGCCCCCGTCGGGGGTCCAGGGGGCGGAGCCCCCGGTGGGGTGCAGGGGCGGAGCCCCGCCCACCCGCGCGGGGCACGGCTCCGCGCACCGCGGGTGGCGCAGGGGCGCAGCCCCTGTGAAAACGGATTAGGGCGGGGCGGGGAGCAAACCCCCGCTACGACAGCTGGCGGTAGCGGCCGCGGAAGTACATCAGGGGAGAGCTCTCCGAGCTCGGGGTGGACGCGCCGAGCACCCGCCCGATGTAGAGCGTGTGATCGCCCGCAGCCACCCGCTGCTCCGTCCGGCACTCCAGCACCGCGAGCGACCCCCGCACCAGAGGCGCGCCCGAGACGCCGCCGCGCTCCCAGGGGATGTCCTCGAAGAGCAGCCGGTCGCTGACGCGCCCCTTCATCGCGAAGCGGCCGGCGATGTGCCGCTGGCTCTCCGAGAGCAGGGACACCGCCCACAGCGGCTGCCGGTCGAGCAGGTCCTCCATGCGCGAGTCGTTGCGAACGCTCACCATCACGAGAGGCGGTTCCAGGGAGACGGAGAGGAACGCCGTCGCCGTCATGCCCACGTCCTCACCGCGCGGGCCTTCCTCGGGGTCGTGCGCGGTCACGAGCACCACACCGGCGGCGAGGCGGGCGAGAGCTGCGCGGAATTCCTCGGCGGTCACACCGTCAGGATGCGGTATGCGGGCCTCTGCGGGCGAAGTCGTCTGCAACACGCTCCGCACGCTAGCGGCCCGCGCCGGGCCGCTGCATCGGGCTGCGGTCCCAGGACCGGCCTGGTATTGGGGACTAGGGCTTCCGGCGCTTTCCCTTCCGGGAACCCTGACAGGGACTGCCGTATTTGCTATTCGTGAACGGTCAATGGACGGAAATTCCCGAAGCGAAGCGTGCAGGTGTGACCTGTGACATGAGTCACATAAGGCCCTATTTGTTGACCCTGTGTACCGAGTTGTCAGCTCGCTGTGATTCAGTGGCCGTGTAAACGGACGACAAGAAAATCTGGAGAGTCGCTGTCGAGGTCTCGGGGGAGAGCGAACCATGGAAACCGAGTCGGAGCCGTATGTCCGTCTGGCGACCTTGAGGCAGGTTCATCAGGCCGTAGCGGAGCTGAATAGCGCACGGAGTCTCGCGGACACCCTGCAGACGGTCGCCGAAGGCGTCGTGAACGGGCTCGGGTACGAGCTCGCGGCCGTCAATCTGGTCCAGGAGAACGGCGATCTCGTCGTGGCCGCCGTGGCGGGCGACGCGAGCGCCGAGGCGTTCCTGTCCGGCCGCGTCGGATCACGCGTGTCCTGGGAGCGCCGGCTGTCGATGGGGGAGCGCTGGGGCGAGCTGCGCTTCATCCCGTACACGGAGGGATGGGTGCTCGACGAGGACGACGTCCCCGCAGTGGCGCACCACCGGCCCCGCGCCGGGCTTCGCCGACGAGTGGCACCCCATGGACCGGCTCCTCGCCCCCATGTACACCGCCGGCTCCACCACCGGCGAGCTGCTCGGCGTCATCTCCGTCGACCGGCCGCGCAACGGCCGCCGCCCGGGCGCCTGGGGCCGCGAGGCCCTGCAGATGTACGCCTTCCAGGCGGCCATCGCCATCAGCAACGCCCGGCTGCGGGCCAACATGCAACGGGCCCTGCTCCGCCTGGAGCGCGAGCAGCAGGCGCTGCGCGCCAGCGAGGAGAGTTTCCGCCAGGCCTTCGAGTACGCGCCCAGCGGCATGGCCATCGCCGAGCTCGGCGGCGACCAGCACGGCCGGCTGCACAAGGCCAACGACGCGCTGTGCCGGCTGCTGGGCCGCCCCGCCACCCAGATGCGCCGCTACTCGTTCTCCGACCTCGTCCATCCCGAGGACATCGGCACCCTGCTGCGCACCTCCGCCGAGGGCGGCCGGGCCGAGCTGCGGCTGCGCCGGCGCGACGACAGCTACATCTGGGTCTCGCTGCGCAACTCCGTCGTCGCCGACGCCGCCGACGGCCCGCGCTTCCTGCTCACCCACGTCGAGGACATCGAGGACCGCAAGCGGCACGAGCTCCAGCTCGCCCACCGCGCCAGCCACGACGCGCTCACCGGCCTGCCCAACAGCGCCGAGCTGCGCGCCCGGCTCAGCAGCCGGCTGTGCTCCCGCCCGCCCGGCGCCGACGGGCGCGCGGAGGCCGTCCCCGGCCCCTTCGGCCGCCTCGACGGCTTCGCCGAGGTCGTCGGCGTGGGCAGCCCCTTCGGGGGGGCCCTTCGGCGAGCCGGTCCTGCTGGGCGCCGACGGGGCGTACGCGGCCGACCGCGCCTACGGCCACGACCACGGCCCCGACATCCCCGGCTCGCTCGTCGACGACTACCCGCCCGGCATCGAGGGCGGCTTCGACCACCACGAGCACACCGTCGCGCTCGACGAGGACAGCGACGACGGCAGCAAGGGCCTCGCCGTCCTCTTCTGCGACCTCGACGGCTTCAAGTCGATCAACGACCGCTTCGGCCACCACACCGGCGACGCCGTCCTGATCGAGGTCGCCCGCCGGCTGACCAGCGGCGTCCGCGACGGCGACACGGTGGCCCGGCTCGGCGGCGACGAGTTCGTCGTCCTCGCCGACGGGCTCGGCCTCGCCGACGCGGAGGACCTCGCGGTCCGGCTGCGGAACGCGATCATCCCCCCGATACGGGTGGACGGCCGCGCGGTCCGCGTCGGGGCCAGCTTCGGCATCGGCTGGGCGGGCTGCGGCATGTCCGCAGACGAGGTGCTGCGCTCCGCCGACCAGCGGATGTACGTCGAGAAGCGGTCCCGGGCCCGGGCGGGACGCCGTGCGGGCTGACGCGGGGATGCGTGTGTGCGGGCGGGCCGAGGTAGGCTGCGCCGAACGGCACCGCCCGGTGCACAGCGACGTGGGTGCCGATGGGCACATCACGTGGGGAGTGACAAGGGATGACGGCCGGTAACAACGGCGGCGCCGACGGCACGGGCAAGCCGGAGGAGGACGATCCGTTCGCCCCACCTCTACCGCTCGGAGGGCGGCGCGTCGAGCGCGCCGGGCACGCAGGCGCCACAGCCCGGCGTCCCGCGCACGTCGTACAACCAGGTCCGCCCGGTCGGCTCCCGCCAGTACAACCAGCAGCCCGGCGGCGGCACGTACGGCGCGGGCATCCCCCCGCAGCACCAGCCGGCGCCGCATTACGCGGCGCCGGAGACCTTCCCCGGCGGCGGCGCCCCGAGCCGCCCGATGCCGTCGGCCGCGCAGCCGCGGCCGAAGCGGCGGGGGCTGCTGATAGCCGCGATAGCCGTGGTGCTCGTGGTCGCGGGCGGCATCGGTACGGCGATAGTCCTGAACAAGGACAATGGCGACGGCAAGAGCACGTCCGTGAACGCGGACGGCTCGCAGTCGCCGAGTGCCGATGAGAAGAAGAAGGACGAGAAGAAGAAGGACGACGACAAGCCGTCCGGCAAGCCGGTCCTGGACCTGGACCGGGACGCGTCGTCCCCTGCGCCTGAGCGGTGGCGCGGCCACGGCCAAGGATGTGAAGGGGGCGCCGTCGGACGGTGGTGCCTACGTCACTCTGAAGCCGGGTGCTTCGATCGAGTGGAACAAGGTGACTGTCCCGAGCGACGGCCGCTACACGGTGTACATCGACTACGGTGCCCCGGGCGGGGGACGTGACCGGCGATCTCTGGATCAACGGGCAGAAGTTGACCACCGCGAAGCTGAAGAGCTATTCCGGCACCGACTGGTCGCACACCTACAACTGGGTCTCGCTCAAGGGTGGCAAGAACGACATCAAGCTGTCGTGCGACTCGGGCAACTGCAACGCCAACGTGGCCCGGATCAGGGTGATCCCGGGAGAGGTCTCGGGTCCCTCGTAGCCCCGATCACCCGCAGGAACCGCTCCACCGCCCCCGCCATCGCCTCCCGCGCGGGGGCGAGGTAGCGGCGCGGGTCCACCGTCGACGGGTGGGCCTCCAGGAAGGCGCGGACGGCGCCCGTGTAGGCCGTGTTGAGGGCCGTGCCCACGTTGATCTTCGTGATGCCGGAGGCGACGGCGCGGCGGAGTTCGGGGTCGGGGACGCCGGACGAGCCGTGGAGGACCAGGGGGACCGGGAGCGCGGTGTGGAGGGCCGCGATCAGGGCGTGGTCGAGGGTCGCCGTGCGGTCCGTCATCGCGTGGCTGCTGCCGACCGCCACCGCCAGCGCGTCCACGCCCGTGTCCGCGACGTACGCCGCCGCCTCGGCGGGGTCCGTGCGGACGCCGGGCGTGTGGGCGTCGCCCGCCTTGCCGCCGATGCGGCCCAGTTCGGCCTCCAGCCACAGGCCCCGGGCGTGGGCCCAACGGGCTGCCTCTGCTGTCGCCTTGACGTTCTCCGCGTAGGGGAGTTTCGACGCGTCGTACATGACCGATGAGAAGTCGTGCGCGGCTGCGGCGTGGAGCAACCGTACGGACTCCACGTGGTCGAGGTGGAGGGCCAGGGGGGTGGAGGAGGCGCGGGCCACGGCGGCCGTGGCCGAGGCGATGGGGGTCAGGCGGCCGCCGTGGAACTTCACGGCGTTCTCCGAGAGTTGGAGGATCGCGGGGGATCCGGCCGCCTCCGCGCCGGCGGCGATCGCCTCGGCGTGCTCGACGGTGATGACGTTGAACGCGGCCACGGGCGAGCCGCTCGCCAGCAGGTCCGCGGTGCGGGTCAGGGGCAAGGCGGGTCAACTCCCTCCCAGTGGGACTGTTTTCACCAGCGGCAGTGCCGCCTCGTACGCCCCCTCGTCGTACTCCCCGGCCGTCGCCGCCCGGACCGTCGCGGCCGACAGGGCGACCGCGCGGGTCAGCCGGTCCGGCCAGGAGAGGCCCTCCAGCCAGGCCGAGAGGAGGCCGGCGACCGCGGAGTCGCCCGCGCCCGTGGGGTTGCCCTTGATGCGGGACGGCGGGGGTGGCGCGCCAGGCGCCGTCGGGGGTGACGGCGAGCACGCCGTCGGGGCCGAGCGTCGCGGCGACCGTGTGGGCGCCGCGGCGGCGGGCGTCGAGGGCCGCGCGGAGCGGCTCGGTCGAGCCGGTGAGCGCGGCGAGTTCGACCGCGTTCGGCGTGACGACGTCGGGGCGGGCGGCGATGCCGCGGCGCAGGGGTTCGCCGTCCGTGTCGAGGAGGACGGGGATGCGGCGGGCCCGCGCCTGGCGGATCAGGTGGGCGTACGCGCCGACCGGTACGCCCGGCGGGAGGCTGCCGCACAGGGCCACCGCGCCGACTCCGTCCAGGAGTCGGTCGTAGCGGGTGGTGAAGGCGGACCACTCGGCGGGGGTGATCTGCGGGCCCGGTTCGTTGAGTTGCGTCGTGTCGCCGGTGGCGGAGTCGACGACGGCGACGGTGCGGCGGGTGGGGCCGGTGACGGGGAGCAGGGCGTCCGTCAGGGCGGGGGCGGTGTCGGCGAGGAGGCGGCGCAGCGTCTCGCCGGTGGGGCCGCCCGCGAAGCCCGTGACGGTGGCGGCGTGGCCCAGCCGGGCCAGGACGCGCGCCACGTTGAGGCCCTTGCCGCCCGGCCGTTCGACGGCATCGGTGACCCGGTGCGAGGTGTGCGGGCGCAGCCTGGGCACCCGGTAGGTGAGGTCGAGCGCGGCGTTGAGCGTGACCGTGAGGATCATCGGCGACCTCTCTCGGACCGGGCGCGGGCAGGGCGGCGCGGGGACACGATTGCGGGAGCGATCATGCCAAAACAGCAGCGGCAGGCCCAGACCCTGGACCTGCCGCTCTTCGACAACCTCGGGAATAATTACCGTACTTCGGGGCGAACCAGCCATTCGCCCTTGCGCATCACGCCGACGAGTTCGAACGCGGCGTCGAGCACGACGAGGTCGGCGTCCTTGCCCTCCTCCAGGGAGCCGACCCGGTCGTCCAGGCCCAGCAGGCGGGCCGGGTTGGCCGAGAGGGCGCGCACGGCGTCCTCGACGGGCAGCCGGTCGACGGTCACCGCGCGGCGGAAGGCCGTGTCCAGGGTCAGCGTCGACCCGGCGATCGAGCCGGCCGTCGGGCCGTCGGCGATCCGCGCGACCGCGTCCTTGACCTCGACCCGCATCGGGCCCAGCGCGTACATGCCGTCGCTCATGCCCGCCGCGCCCATCGCGTCGGTGATGAACGCGACCCGGTCCGCGCCCGCGCGGGCGAACGCCAGCTCCAGGACGGACGGGTGGAGGTGCGTCCCGTCGTTGATCAGCTCGACGGTGACGCGCTCGTCCTCCAGCAGCGCGGCGATCGGGCCGGGGGCGCGGTGCAGGAGTGACGGCATCGCGTTGAAGAGGTGGGTGGCGACCGTGGCGCCGGCCTCGATGGCGTCGAGGGTCGCCTCGTACGTCGAGTCCGTGTGGCCGACGGCCGCGATCACGCCGTGGTCGGCGAGCATCCGGACGGAGTCGAGGCCGCCGGGGAGTTCGGGGGCGAGGGTCATCATCCGGGCGGTGCCGTGCGCGGCGTCGAGGAGCTTGCGCACGTCCGCCGGGTCCGGGTCGCGCAGCAGTTCCGGCTGGTGGGCGCCGCAGCGGTGCGGGGAGATGAACGGGCCCTCGAAGTGGACGCCCGCCAGCTCGCCCTGCTGGGTCAGCTCGGCGAGGACGGCGGCCTGCCGGGCCAGGTCGTCCAGGTCGCCGGTGACGGTCGAGGCGACCATGGTGGTGGTGCCGTGCGCGCGGTGCGCGCGGACGGCCGTGAGGGCCTCGGCCGGGTCGCCGGACGAGAAGGAGGCGCCGCCGCCGCCGTGGACGTGCATGTCCACGAAGCCGGGGACGATCCAGTGGCCGGTCAGGTCCCACGTCGGCGGCTCCTCGGGGACGTCCGCGGCGATGCGGGTGTCCTCGATGGTGAGCCGGCCGTTCTCCACCACCCCGGTCGGCAGAACGACGCGGGCGCCGTCGAGAACCGTTCGTTCGACCATCAGCCGGTTACCTCCGTGGTGTGGGTGGCGAGCAGGTCCCGGGCGAGCAGGCCCGCGCCCAGGCAGCCGGCGGTGTCGCCGAGGGCCGCCGGGACGATGAGGGGGAGTTTCTGGAAGGTGACGCGCTCCGCGACCGCCGCGCGCAGCGGGCGGAACAGGGTCTCGCCGGCTTCGGCGAGGCCGCCGCCGACGATCAGCGTACGGGGGTCGAGCAGGGTCAGACCGATGACGAGGCCGTCGGCGAGGGCGTCGATCGCGTCCTGCCAGACACGGGCGGCGGCCCGGTCGCCGGCCTCGACGGCGCGGGCGCAGCCGGCCGCGTCGGCGGCGGGATCGCCGCTCGCCGCCGCCCAGGCCCGTCCGACCGCCGCCGCCGAGGCGAGCGTCTCCAGGCAGCCGCGGGCGCCGCAGCCGCAGGCCGGGGCGTCGGGGCCGCGGCGTACGGCGATGTGGCCGATCTCGCCGGCGGAGCCGTTGGCGCCGTCCTCGACGCGGCCGTCGATGCCGATCGCGCCGGCGATGCCGGTGCCGATCGGTACGAACAGGAAGCGGTCGGCGCCCCGGCCGGCGCCGACGCGGCCCTCGGCGAGGCCGGCGGTGCGGGCGTCGTGGCCGAGGGCGGCCGGGATGCCTTTGAGGTGACGGCTCAGCAGGTCGCGGAGGGGGACGTCGCGCCAGCCGAGGTTGGCGGCGTAGACGGCGGTGCCGGTGCGGGTGTCGACGATGCCGGGGACGGCGGCGCCGGCGGCGGCCGGCGGCTCGCCCAGCTCCTTCTCGCCGAGCGCGTACAGCTCCGCGGCGAGGTCGAGGATGCCCTCGACGACGGCCTCCGGCCCGCGGTCGCGGCCGGTGGGCCGGCGGGTCTCGTGCAGGAGCTCGGTGCCTGGGCCCGCGCCGACGAGGGCGGCCTTGATCCCGGTGCCGCCCACGTCGAGGGCGATGACATGTTTCACGGGACGTAGTGTCGCGCGTTCGGGCGTGAAAGGTCTAGTCCACTTGGGGGAGTGGTGGGGCGCGCGGCGGGGCGGGTGGGCACGCGCCTGCGGCGCGTGGGCCCTGCCCTACCCGCGCGCCGCCCGGCACCGTCGAGTGAACGGGTGCGCTCACCGGCGGGGGCCGAGCGCCGCCGGCGTCTGCGCGTGGGTGGGCGGTACGGGCGGCCCCCGATCCGCAGCCGCCCGCGGCGCGTCCGTGGCAGGGGCCACACGCCGCAGGCGGGCGCCCCCCGGCGGGGACCAGCCGCCGTACGTGGGCGCCGTCAGCTGGGACCAAGCCCCGTACGCGGGCGCCCTCCGCAGGGAGCATGTCCCGCACGCGGGCGCCCCCGGCGGAGACCACGCCCCGCACGCGGGCCCCCCGCCGGGCGCCGCCCTCAGGGCGTGAGGATCACGCTGCGCGTGAGGCCGCGGGGGTGGTCCGGGTCGTAGCCCCGGCTCTCCGCCACCGCGACGGCCACCCGCTGCGCCCGCACCAGTTCGGCCAGCGGGTCGTCGCCCCGGACCAGGACGCCCCCGGCGTGCGCGACCGCCGAGGCCAGGCCGTCCGGCACCGGCCCGAAGGACCACGTGACCCGTCCCGGGCCCGCGATCGCCACCGGGCCGTGGCGGTACTCCATGGAGGGGTACGCCTCCGTCCACGCCCCCGCCGCCTCCCGCATCTTCAGCGCCGCCTCCTGGGCCAGGCCGTACGCCCAGCCCCGTCCCAGGAACGTCCACTGCTCCGCCGTCAGCACCTCCTCCGGCAGCGGCTCCGCGAGGGCCGTCTCCGCCGCGTCGGCCGCCGCCGCCACCGCGTCCGCGCCGCCGGGCAGGGCGGCCCGGAGCAGGGCCAGGGCCGTCGTCGCGAAGCGCGTCTGGACGACGGACTCCTCGTCCGCCCAGTCCAGTACCGCCACCGTCTCCGCCGCCCGGGTCACCGGGGTCCCCGGGGACGCGGTGACGGCGAGCCGTGGCGTGGTGCGGCCCAGGGCGGCGAGGAGGCCGAGGATCTCCGTCGTCGTCCCGGAGCGGGTGATCGCCACGACGCGGTCGTAGGGGCGCCGCCGCGCGGGGAACTCGGACGCCGGGAACGCGTCCGTGTCGCCCTCCCCCGCGGCCTCGCGCAGCGCGGCATAGGCCTGCGCCATGAACCAGGACGTGCCGCAGCCGGTGACGGCGACCCGTTCGCCGGGAAGCGGAAGCCCCTCCGGGGCGAGCGCGGCGGCCCGGCGCCAGCAGTCGGGCTGGGCGGCGAGTTCGAGAGCGGTACGGGATACGGCCATGACCTGGGCTCCTCCATGAATCCGGCAGTACGTCCGTGGATAGCAGCCGACCGCCCGGAAGCGGAAGAGTGAGGCCGGAGCGAGTGCCCGTTCGAAGAGCCCTTAAGGTGGCGCGGAAGACACGCGCGGTCCACGGCGGCCGAACGATCACAACCACGAGGGCGGAAAGCACGTGCAGCGGCGGCGGTTCTTGGGTCTCTCGGCGGCGGGCGCCGCCACGGCGGCGATGGCGCCCGCCCTCACGGCGTGCAGCGGCGGCCCCGGCGGCAAGACGCTGACGGTGGTCGCGGCCGAGTACGGCGACGGCAAGCCGGAGAACAGCTCCCAGAAGTACTGGGAGTCGGTGGCCCGTACGTTCATGGGCGACCACAAGGGCGTCAAGGTCGAGGTCCAGGTCTACAGCTGGACCGAGGTCGACAAGAAGGTCGCCGACATGGTCGCGGCCGGCAACGCCCCGGACATCGCGCAGATCGGCGCGTACGCCGACTTCGCCGCGGCCGGCAAGCTGATCAGCGCCGACCAGCTGCTCTCCGTGCCCACCCAGGCCGACTTCATCACCTCGATCGGCAAGGCGGGCGAGGTGCACCGCATGCAGTACGGCCTGCCGTTCGTCTCCTCCACGCGACTGCTCTTCTACAACAAGACGCTCTTCGAGAAGGCCGGGATCCTCAAGGCCCCCGAGACCTGGGACGAGCTCCAGGCCGCGGCCGTCAAGCTGAAGGCCGCCAAGGTGAAGATCCCCTTCGGGCTCCCGCTGGGCCCGGAGGAGGCGCCGGCCGAGACGATGCTGTGGATGCTGGGCAACGGCGGCGGCTACGCCGACAAGAACGGCAACTACCAGATCGCCCAGGCCAAGAACGTCGAGGCCTTCGAGTGGCTGCGCGACGAACTCGTCGGCAAGGGGCTCACCGGCCCCGGCAACCCCGCCCGTACCAACCGCCAGGAGCTCTTCGACGCCTTCGCGCGCGGCGAGGTCGGCATGATCCACGGCCACCCGTCCCTGATGCAGCAGGCCGAGGCCAAGGACGTGAAGTACGGGATGCAGCCGCTGCCCGGCCGTCACGGCCGGGCAGCGTCCACCATGGGCGTCGCCGACTGGGTCATGGCGTTCAAGCAGACCGGGCACAAGAAGGAGGTCGGCCTGTTCCTCGACTTCCTCTACAGCACGCAGACCGTCCTCGACTTCACCGGCAAGTACGACCTGCTGCCGGTGACGCAGACCGCGTCCGACAAGATGATGAAGGACGACGACGCGACGCCGCGCCGCAAGAAGCTGATCCCGTTCCTGGCGCAGCTCAAGAACGCCGAGTTCTACCCCGCCAACAAGACCTCCTGGGCGAAGGTCAGCAAGACCGTCAAGGAGAGGATCGGCGGCACGGTGCAGAAGGGCGCCGACGTGCAGGGCATCCTCGACGAGATCCAGCGGGAGGCCGACTCCACGGACGGCGCGTCCCGTTAGGCTGGCGGGCATGTCCGGCGATCTGTCCGAGCGGGACCTCGCCGTCCTCGCCCTGGAACGCGAGTCCTGGGCGGGGCCCGGCGCCAAGGAGCGGGCCGTCCGCGAGCGGCTCGGCATCACCCCGACCCGCTACTACCAGCTGCTCAACGCGCTCCTGGACGACCCGCGGGCCCTCGCGCACGACCCGGTGACCGTCAACCGGCTGCGGCGGCTGCGGGAGGAGCGGCGGGCGCGGCGCTGAAGTGGCGTCCGCGTGGGTAGGGTCGCTGCCATGGGCAGCCAACCCCTTCCGGAACCCGTGACCGCCGCCGGGCGCGAGGGCCTCGCCGCGCTCCTCGCCCGGCCCGAGCGGGCGGTCGTCGCTCTGGACTTCGACGGCACGCTCGCCGGGATCGTGCCCGACCCCGAGCGGGCCCGCGCCCACCCCGGCGCCGTGCCGGCGCTCTCCCGGCTCGCCCCGCGGCTGGCCTCCGTCGCGGTGATCACCGGTCGGCCGGCCGGGGTCGCGGTCCGCTACGGGGGGTTCGCCGGGGTCGCGGGGCTGGAGCACCTGGTCGTGCTCGGGCACTACGGCGCGGAGCGCTGGGACGCGGTGTCGGGGACCGTGCACTCGCCGGCGCCGCATCCCGGGGTCGCGGGGGTGCTGGCGGAGCTGCCGGGGGTCCTCGACAAGTCCGGTGTCTGGAGCGGGACATGGGTCGAGACCGCGCCCATCGAGAACAAGGGCGGCCGGGCGGTGGCGGTCCACACGCGCCGCGCGCCCGACCCGCAGGCCGCATTCCGTGCCCTCCAGGAGCCGTTGCGTGAACTCGCCGCCCGCCACGGCCTGATCGTCGAGCCGGGCCGCCTGGTCCTGGAGCTCCGCCCCCCGGGCATGGACAAGGGCGTCGCCCTCGCGGAGTACGTGCGGGAAGTGGGCGCGGAGTGCGTGCTGTACGCGGGCGATGACCTGGGGGACCTGGCGGCGTTCGCGGCGGTGGAGGCGTTGCGGGGGGGAAGGGGTTCGGGGGGTGCTGGTGTGCAGCGGGAGCTCGGAGGTGGCCGAGCTGGCGGCGCGGGCGGATGTGGTGGTGGACGGGCCGGGGGGTGTGGTGGCGTTGCTGGGTGCGCTGGCCGCCGCCGTGGCGTGAGGTGTGCCCCGGTCCCGCCCTTTCTCCCCCGGCTACCGCTGGGGGAGAAAGGGCGGGACCGGGGCGACTCCAACCGCGCGACTAGTCCCCGTCCGCGTCCGGCGCCTCCTCCCGCCTGCCCTTCCCCTTCGCGTCGTCCGCGACGCCCACCGCCGCCAGTGCCGTCGTCCAGTCGTGGGCGATCGCGCGCTGGACCTTCACCAGGTCCGCCTTCCCGGAGCAGATCGCGTTCTTCAGCTTCGTCTCGATCGCGTCCTTGGGGTTGTTGGGGCCCGCGCCGTCGCGGTGGCCGGGGGAGGGGGGTTCCACCCAGAGGTTGCGCGGGTCGTTGGGGTCGCCGCCGAGCTGGAGGCTGATGAGGTGGTCGTACTCGGCCTCGCGGAGCGACTTCTTGTAGCCGTAGGACTCGGCGTTCGCCGTCTTCTCCCGGTTGGTGATGCTCACCGGCGGCCGGATGCCCTTCGTGTACCCGGCGCGGCAGATCGTCGTCTTCAGCGTCGCCTGCGTGACCTTCGGATTGGTCGCCCCCGGCGTGCACTTGGGGTCGGGCAGCGGCTCCTTGCCCGCCGTGAAGCGGTAGGTGCACGTCCCGGCCGCCGGCTGCTTCTGCACCGTGTACGAGGGCTGGGGGCCCGCCCCGACGGGGACCGGCTCCTCGCTCCCGGGGGAGGCAGACGAAGACGAAGAGGCGGATGAAGAGGACGGCGACGTCCCCTTGGACTCGGACTTCTTGTCGTCGGAGCCGGACGAACAGCCGGACGTCGTCACGGCGAGGAGCGCGGCCGAGGCCGTCGCCAGGGCGATCCAACGCGGTGTGGTGGACATGGCAGCATGGCTACCCGCTCCCGCGCACCCTCAGCCGGGCGGTGGATGCGCGACGGCGCACGTCAACTCACCCCGCGCGCCCCGCGGTTGCCGCCGTCAGCGCCTCCAGCTGATCGACGAACCAGCGCGCCGGCGGCAGCGCCGTCGCCGCCGCGGCCAGCCGCCCCGAGCGCTCCGCGCGCTGGACGGGGTCCATCAGCAGCGCCTCGTGCAGCGCGCGGGCCGTGGCCACCACGTCGTACGGGTTGACGACGATCGCGTCCTCGCCCAGCTCCGCCGCGGCGCCCGCCTCCCGGGAGAGCACCAGCGCGCAGCCGTGGTCGGAGACCACCGGGACCTCCTTGGCCACCAGGTTCATCCCGTCCCGGATCGGGTTGACCAGCGCCACGTCCGCCAGCCGGTACGCGGCCAGCGAGCGTGCGAAGTCGTCCTTGACGTGCAGGGCGACGGGGGTCCAGTCCGCCGTCCCCCAGGCCGCGTTGATCTCGCCGGCCAGCCGCTCCACCTCGGCCGTGTAGTCGCGGTAGACGGCGAGGTCCTGCCGCGAGGGGTAGGCGAAGGCGATGTGCACCACCTTGCCGCGCCACTGCGGGTGCTCCTCCAGGAGCGACCGGAAGGCGTGCAGGCCGCGCACGATGTTCTTGGACAGCTCGGTGCGGTCCACCCGGACGATCGTCCGGCGGTCCGGCCCGATCTGCTCCCGCAGGGCCGCCATCCGCTCCTCGACGTCCGGCCGGTGCGCGCGCTCGCGCAGGAAGTCGCCGTCCGTGCCCAGCCCGTGGACGCCGAGCGCCGTCGTCCGTCCCTCGGAGCGCACCGCGAGCCGGTCCCCGACGCGCAGCACCTCGGCCCCGAGCACGTCCGCGCAGCACGCGGCGAACGCCTCGGCCCAGCGCCGGGTGAGGAACGCCGCCCGGTCGCCGCCCAGGATGCCGCGCAGCACCTGCGCCGCCACGTCGTCGGGGAGCATCCGGTAGTAGTCCGGCGGCGCCCAGGGCGTGTGGGAGAAGTGGCCGATGCGCAGGTCGGGGCGGCGGGCCCGGAGCAGCGCGGGGACCAGCGTCAGGTGGTAGTCCTGGACGAGCACGGCGGCGCCCTCGGCCGCCTCCTCGGCGAGCGCGTCCGCGAAGGCCGCGTTGTACGTCTCGTACGCGGCCCACTGTTCGCGGAAGCCGGCGTCGAAGACCGGCTCCAGCGGGGTCTGGTAGAGCAGGTGGTGGACGAACCACAGCACCGAGTTGGCCACGCCGTTGTACGCGGTGGCGAAGGTCTCGGCGGGGATGTCGAGCATCCGCACCCGCTGCCCGCCGGTGTCGGCGGGGTCGAGTCTGCGGCCCGCGCGGCGGGCCGCCAGCCGGTCGCCCTCGCCGAGCGCGGCGCACACCCATACGGCCCCGGCCTCCGGTCCGATCGCGCTCAGCCCCGAGACCAGCCCGCCGCCGCCGCGGCCCGCCGCGAGGCCGCCGTCCTCGGCGAGCCGGTAGCTGACCGGGCCCCGGTTGGAGGCGACGAGGATCGGGGCGGCATGCGGGGCGGCGGGCACGTGATCGGCGACCATGACGCCAGCCTTGCCGCGCCGCCAACCGCTCAAACGTACGCTTACGCCGCCTACGCCGCCCATGCTGCTCGCGGCCGTCGCTCAGGCGGCGCGGCGCTCCGCGTACGCGGGTATCCCGGCCATCGGCGGCCGCTCCTCCGTGTCCACCGGGTACGTCCGCGGTACGAAGCCCGCCGCCGCACCGTCCGCGGGACGCTCGAACTGGACGATCTCCGGCCGCACCAGCGGCCCGCGGCCCAGCCGCAGCTGCGCGGTGCGGTAGATCGCGGCGGCCATCCGGCCCAGCGCCTGCCCGTCCTGGTGCCGGTGCTTGCGCACGCCCACGTCCACCTGCGCGAGCGCGTCGAGCCCGACCGTATGCAGCGCGTCCACCAGCAGCCCCAGCTCCACGCCGTACCCCACGGGGAACGGCAGCCGCTCCAGCAGCGAGCGCCGCGCCGCGTACTCCCCGCCCAGCGGCTGGACGAAGCCCGCCAGCCGCGGCCAGTGCAGATTGAGCAGCGGGCGGGCCACCAGCTCGGTCACCCGGCCGCCCTGGCCCGGTTCCGAGCCGAGCGGACGGTCGTACATCGCCTTGACGAACGCCACCTCCGGGTCGGTGAGCAGCGGCCCGACGATCCCCGAGACGAACGTCGCCGAGAAGTCGCGCAGGTCGGCGTCCACGAAGCACACGATGTCGCCGCTCGTCACCAGCAGCGACCGCCACAGCACCTCGCCCTTGCCCGGCACGGCGGGCAGCTCCGGGAGCACCGCGTCCCGGTGCTCCACCCGCGCCCCGGCCGCCCGGGCGACCCGGGCCGTCCCGTCCGTGGAGCCGGAGTCGAGCACCACCAGTTCGTCCACCAGCGGCACGTCCTCCGTCATCAGCTCGCGCCGGATCGTGGCCACGATCGTTTCCGACCGTGGCCTCCTCGTTCAGGGCGGGGAGCACCACGCTCACGGTGCTCCCCGTCTCGCGCTTGGCGGCGAGCAGCCGGTCGAGCGGACGGTCTTCGGCGGACCAGGACCGCCGGGCCAGCCAGCGCTCCACCTCTTCCAGCACGTGTACGACTCCTCGTTGACTCAGGCACGTTGTTGCGTTTGTGACGCATCTCGCTGTGCGGACGCCCCTCTCAAGGGCGCGCACCGTCCGATACAGTCTTGAACAACGCACGGCCCGCCCGTATGTCGGGGTCCGTGCGCGTGCCACAAACGCCCGGCCGGCGATGCCGCCGACCGGTGCCATACCGCTCATCCAGAGGGGCAGAGGGACACGGCCCGATGAAGCCCCGGCAACCCTCCAGCCGGTCTCACCGTTCTCACGGCGAGGCTCCCGGCGGGGAAGGTGCCAAATCCGTCTCGTGGCGAGGTTCGTCACGAGGAAGATGAGGAGAAAGGGCCTCGCCTCCATGGCTGTGCAAGCCGTCGAACGCGCAACGTCTTTCGGTCCCGCCGTCGCGCTCTCCTGCCGCGAGTGCGGCGAGCGCTTCGCCCTCGGGCCCGTCTTCGCCTGCACCTCCTGCTTCGTCCGCTGGAGGTCGTACTTCTACAGAGCGTGCCCGCCGGGACACAGGATCTGGGCCTGCGGTGCGCCCGCATCGAGTCGTACGGGGCGTCGCGGCAGAAGCTACACTTTTCTGTTGGCGCTAATCGTCACCCCCTGCTGTTTCCACGTACGCTGCACGTCGCACACGCACGACCCAGTCTGTGAACCCCGAGCGTCACTCATAGCTCACCGTCTCGATTGGGTATGGACAGTACTGTATAGCATCCTCGTCTTTGTGCATGATTCATTATAGTGTTGTTTATACAATTCCGTTTGGTGAACTGGGCGTCAACGCGGCGTGCATGTTCGATTCAAGAGACGACTCAGGAATACCGCAGACCCTACTCCTTCAAGCGACCGACGTCGTCGCCGATCGCCGTCGAGGCGGCGCGCGCCTTCGGTTTCCCGACGCTCTCCTGTATCCTCGTACTGGGCACTGCGTGCGCGTGCCGCGCCGCGGGCCGCCCGCGCGGCCTGACGCTCCTGCGTCTATCAGCCGCAGCGACCTGGAGCGGAACGGTCGTCAGTGGCCGCGAGTGCGTCTACGGGGCGACCTGGTCGTCTCAGAGTACTCAGACGGGCACCTACGCAACGACGTCACCGCGTCTGCTCGAGCTGCATGCGTGGATCCGCTGGGGCGGCACCGTGGGGCTTCGCTCAACGTGCAACCTGCTGCCCTACTACTCACGGGGAGGCTCACAAAGACCCGCGCGTACGAGATCTGCGAACCAAAAAAAGCCTGGGCTGGCGGCTGCCGATCACGCTCGTGATCCCGTGGCCTGCACGTGCTCCCAGCTCATCGAAGATCGACACAGGGGCTGGGGCGGAGCTGATCGTCGCGACTCGGGCTTCGGTCGAGGACCGTCCGTACCAGGATCTTCGCGCCCAGGCGCGGGTGCGCTCCGCAGTCCTCCCGCGGCGGACAAGGACGGCCACGACGTCGGTACCGCCCGGTGAAGCGGACACAGTATCGCCAAGTCCCTCGCCATCGGCACGGCGACGGCGCCGTACGATCCTGGACATCGCGCGCGGACGGGCGTCTGCGGTGGAGGA
>NZ_BAAAXZ010000032.1:0-24983 GCF_039535865.1 Streptomyces thioluteus | reverse complement strand
AAGAAGGGGGAAAAAAAGGGGGAAGAAAGAGGGAAAAGTGAAAAAAAGGAGAAAGGGGAGACAGAGAAAAGAGAAGGGAAGGGAGGAAAAAAGAAGAGAAAAAAGAGAAGAGGAAAGAAGGAAAGAGAAGAAAGAAGGAAAAAGATAGAGGAAAAAAAAAAAGAAAAAAGAAGAGAAGAAAAAGAAGAGAAAAAGGAGAAAAGAAAAAAGAAGAAAAGGAGGAAAGGGAAGAAAGAGAGAAAAGGGAGAAGAGGAAAGAAAGAAAAAAAAAAGAAAGTGAAAAGAGGAGAAAATAAAGAAAGGGAGAAAGAGGGGAAAAGGGAAAGAGGTGAAAAGAAAAGAAAGAAAAAAAGAAGGAGAAAAGAGAGGGAGATAAAAAAAGAAAAGAAAGAAAGGGAAGGAAGATGATATGAAAATGGAAAGAGAATGAGTGAGAGTGGGAGAGAGAGGAGGGGGAGGAGGGAAAGAAGAGGGCACTGGATGAGTGATAAGAGAAATGGAGGGCGGGAAGAAGAGGAAAGAAAGATGGGAGAGAACAGAGGAGGTAGGAGTTAGATGAGAAAAGTTAAAGGAAAATAAGAATGGTGGAGGAGGAGAAGAGGAAAAGAAAAAAGAAAAAAGGAGAAAAATAGTGTAGAGAGAAAAAAGATAGAGCGAGGAGAAAAGAGAGGATACCACGTGTGGATATAGTGGAGGCGCGGCCCGGCCGCATCCACGCGAGAACGATCAACTCCTCCAACAGCGAGGATTGGGACCCGTGCAGCCGAGGTCGCCGCCGGCGAGGTGTAAGGGCTGCTCGTCTCGCCGGAGCCGGCTGAACAACCCACTTTCCGCGACACGTCCTGCCCAAGCTCGCGGCCAGCCACGGTCCTCCTGTGTGGACAGGCCCACTTGCATCTCCCGACATGGGGCCACGACTTCCGTCCCGACTACCCGCCGGCTGCGGACTATGCTCCGTCCGCCCTCCCGCCGTACTCCTCCTGGTGCTCGCCAGCCACCATCACCGCGACGGCCAACGCCCCGCGTCAACCGCCGACGTCAGCCGACAGCTGGGCACGGGCGCTTGCACGAACCGGGCGCTCGTGCTGCGCGGGGCTCTGTACCGGGAGAGCTGAGCCCGTCTTCCTCCAGCCTCCCGGGCGCCGCCCACCGGCTGGCTGTCTCTCCGACCACCTCGTCAGAGGCTGCCCGGCTCCGTGATCATCTACACCCTGAACGTCGCCGCCGCCAGGAGGTGTACGGCGTTCCTGTCGCCGCCTGCGGGCAACACGTCCACCGGGGGGCGTACACCGGCAAGACGTCGAACGCTGACCCGCCAGCAGGCCGGTAGGAGGATCTGCTCGCCACCGCGTCAAGGCCCTTGTCGCGACGGTCCCCGCCCTCGGCATGGGCTTCGACAGCCCGTGACCTGGGCTTCGTCGTCCACCTGGGCTCGCCCTCCTCCCCCTCGCCTACTCACCAGGCGGTTGGCCGCGCCCGGTCGCGGCGTGAGCACGCGGGGTCGCTGCTCCCGGCCGTGATGAACGAGGCGATCTGGACGTAACTTGCGCCGTCGCTGGTCCTTCCCAGCCCGATTGGCAGTGCGCCGCAACGCTGTCGTGCCGGTCCGCCGCGGACCGCCGCTCCTCGCTGCCCGCCCTGGGCCGCTCGTCGAGCTGCGCCGCTCCCGGCTGAGACCATGCTCAGAGGTGCTCCGTGACGTGGACGGCGGCCGTCCACCGGGTCGCGGGCGGCTGGACCGCCACGTGCCGCCATCGGGCGTACGACGCCGAGCGCTACGCCTGGGTTGGACCCGGCGGCGGGCGGCCGACAGCAGGCCATAGCGCGACTACGCCACGACGGACGCGTGCCGGATGGGTTCCTGCGGCGGCATCTGACGACGAGCAGGCGCCCCTTCGGCCCGCTGCGAACAACTGCGCGTGCGCCCGCCGCTTCGCCCCGGGGTCTCGCAGGAGCGCTCGAGTCCCGCGTCGACCGCGGCAAGGAGTTCCTGTGCGAGACGGTGACAGTGGCGCTGGGCACGTTCGCCGTCCCCGTGACGGATCTTCCCGCGTACTCCCCGCACTTGAAGGGAACCATCGAGGCGCTCAACGATGCGGTGGAGGAGATGTTCCTGGTCACGCTCCCCCGCTACACCCACCGGCAGAGGCTCGCCGGGGGGACGGCTCGCCGACCCCGACGCCCCGCCGCTTGCGTTCGAGGCGTTCGTCCACTTGCTGCTGGAATGGGTGGCCTGGTGGAACACCTCCCACCGGCCCGACACGCTCGGCGGGAAAACGCCCCTCGAGGCGTGGCGGGCCGACCCCACCCCGATCAGCGACGTCCAGCCCAAGGACCTGGCCACGTTCTCCCTGGAGGACGACGGCCGCACCCACACCCTCACCACCAGCGGAATCCGCTGGCGGCGCCGCGACTACCTGGCCGACTGGATGGTCGGCAACACCGGCACCAAAGTCATCATCCGGTATCTGCCCCACCACGACGACCAGATCGAGGTCTTCGACACCACCACCGGACACCACCTCGGACCGGCGTTCCTGGCCGAGGCGGCCACCCCCGAGCAGATCCGGGCCGTACGCGCCGCACGCACCGCCGCCGCACGCCGCCTCAAAGCCGACCTCAAAGCCGCCGAGAAACTACGGCGCCAGCGTTTCGAAGCCGTCACCACCGCCACCGCCCCCAAACGCCTCGGCTCACTCACCACGGCCCAGGCAGACGCCGAGCTCGACGCGGGCGCGGCCGGGGACCGGCGGTCCCTGGCCCGGCCCGACTACATCCCCCACGGCCCCGCACCCGACACCTGGGCACACCCCATCCCCACCCGCCAGCCGGACGACGAGAAAGAGACGCGATGATCGACCTGGACTACGGTCTGCTGCCCGCCGAGACCGAAGACCACTTCCTCGGCCTGGAACACGCACAGCTGGTCGGCACCGAGGCGCTGCTGACCACCCGGGACAACATCGAGGCAGTCATCGAGGCGAAAGCCATGATGTGCGTCCACGGTCCCGCCGGCTCCGGCAAGACCATGTCGGTCAACTCGGCGCTGCGCCACCTGGCGCCCGAGAACACCTACCGGCTCGAACTGCGTGCCGGACCCACCCCCCGCGACATCCGCCACGGCCTGTTCAAGGCCCTCGGCCTGCCCGGCGAACCCCCAACAAGGCCCATCGAGTTCGACAACCTCCTCAAAGACGCGCTCGCCGAGGAGTTCCGCATCCTGGTCTGCGACGAGGCGCAGTGGATGAAGAAGACCTCGTTCGAGTACTGGCGGCACCTGTGGGACGACAAACGCACCGACATCGCCGTGATCTTCGCCGGGGGCGACGGCTGCTACAAAGTCCTCAAACGCGAACCCATGCTCGCCTCCCGCATCTACCTGTGGCAGGAGTTCACCCGCATGTCCCGGGCCGAGGTCCTCGCGACCATCCCCGCCTTCCACCCCGTCTGGGCACAGACCGACACCGCGCTGATCGACGCCATCGACAAGCAGGCCGCCCACGGCAGCTTCCGCAACTGGGCCAACGTCACCGCCCACATCCTGACCGGCATGAAGAAGAAAAAACTGAAGAAGGTCGACGAAGAACTCGTCCACTGGGTCTACAGCAAGATCGGCGGCATGTGACAGCCCGCCAGGCCGCAGCACCGGCACCGTTACAACAGCCGCCGGCCGCCAGGACCGGCCACGGCCCGGCACCGGTCACCGTGGTCATCGACCGGCAGGACGATCCCCAGGTCACCGCGGCGGCGCTGGGGACCCACGCCCCGGCCGAGGGCCGTATCACCGTGCACCCCACACCCGCCGTCGGAACCCCCGCCGCCCTGGCCCAAGACGTCCTCCACGCACTCGGCAAAACCATCATCGGCACCGGCGAGCAGCACGGGACGTGGGCCGACTCCCTGCAACCCGCCTGGGCAGCGGCCGCCGCCTGGACCAGCGCACACAGCATCGACCACCTCATCGTCACCCGCACCCACCAACTCACCACCCGTCGCATCCAGCAACTGCTCGAACTGCGCCGACGCACCGGAATCCGTCTCACCCTCCTGTGGCACACCCGCCCCACCCACGCCCTCACCACAGCGCTGGACGACACCGAACACCGGATGACCGAAGACCTCCACTCCACCTTGCCGCAGCTCCAACAACACCCAACGGCACAACGCGACGCAGCACTTCAGCTCCCGAGCGACGACAACCATCGCGGCCGGTACAGCCAGGCATGGATCGCCCCTCCCCCACCGCGCCGAGGCCACACAACGCCCCGGCCACCACGCGCCCGATGCCCGGGAGCCGACCACGCCACACCACCGCCCCAGGCGCACTCCCCGACCGAGTCGGGCAACCACGACGAAACGACCGACCAGCTCGCCGCGCGGCTGAACACCCTCGCCCACCCGCTGTACGCAGCGGCGCTCGCCACCACCATCCTCACCGGGGCCAGCACCGAACGCCTGGCACTGCTCCGCAGCACCGACATCAGCACAGCGAACGCAACAGTGAAGATCCACGACGGCCCCACCCACCGCCGCTGCCGCCTCCACCCCACCCCCGCCTGGGCCCGGCCCCTCCTCCACGCCGCCACCCTCTACCACCACCAGAGCGGCCGCCCGCCCGAGGCCACCGTGTTCCCCCTCATCACCAGCCGAGGCGGAAACGAACTCGCCACCCACGCCCGGGCCGTTCGCCTCCACCTCTCCCGCTGACCAACCACGGAACAACACCAGACACACCCCCGAGCCACCACAGCGCCATGACCAGCATCAACACACCCCGTGATACCAACCGGCACCAAACCGACCCAGCAAATCGCCAAAAACGTCAGCACCACATCGGCACCCACTGCCAGCGGCCCCGAACCACCAACCCCCGACCTCACCACAGCCGTTCCCACCCAAAAACTACTGACACTTCCACGCCGAACCCACACCGACAAACCAATGCAGACCATCACGCGTTCATGCGTCAGGTGAGGCGGGAGTTTCGGCGGAGGTGTCAGGACCGCCGGGGCTGCGCCAACTCGGGCAGGACGCAACGCCGGAGACCAGAAGTGACCGGACCAGGTCACCCTGGGACGCGGATCAAATCGCTGGAGACGGACACGGAGGCTCGGTGCTACCTGGGTGCTGGTCTCCCGTCTCGCTGAAGGCAGCGCGGTCGCATCGAATCCTGATCGGTGACAGGCCGGCTCACGAGGTCATAGCTTGTGCAGTCCCGTGTACGGGCTGATGATTCGGACTTCGTGCGAGCCGAAGTCGACGAGCATCGCGGTCTCGTCCTCTACACCGATGACCGTACCCAGGCCGTACCGATCATGTGAGACCCGTTCTCCTAGGGCAAAGTGCTTGGCCAGCGGAGCAACCGGGGCCTTGAAGGGGCTCGTGGACAGGTGGCGCCGGGGCGCGGATCGTTTCGTCATATGGGGCCAGTATGCACCGTCAAAGTTCCCGAACGGTCAGGCCAGCTCCATCTCTGCACCGAACGGCGCCAGTACGTCGAGTTCTTCCTCCCCTCTCACCACTGCCATCGTCACGATCCGTAACCTCATCCGCCGCGCCTGATGTGCCCACCGCCGGAACACTCGCCCCCGCACCCCACAACGGTCCAGGTCGCCGAGAGATGGACGCAGGCACAGCGGACACGAACCCTCCAGATGATCACAGAGCGTAGAGAATTCCGTGATCATCTCGTTCCTCTCCGTCGCGCAACCCGCTCCGCCGTATCTGCGGAGCGTCAGGAGCTCAGGGCGGGCTTCTCCGGCGTCAGCGAGTTGCCCGCGGGGATCCTGCCGCAGTCGGACGGAGGGGTCTTGCCCGCGAACCGGTCGTTGAGCCAGCTCAGCGCGAGGGGCGCCCAGGGCACGGTGCTGCCGAAGTGGCCGAGCAGGTCGTACTGGCGATACTTGATCGACTTGTTGCCGTTGTCGCAGTACTGCCGGGCCAGCGATCGCACGTCTCCGGCGACCATGACTCCGTCGCCGGTCCCGATGCCCGGCAGATTGCTGAAGGTTCCTTCCTCCACGCCGCCGTTGCCCTGCGCGATGAACCCGGGGACGGTCGGGGTCGCGGCCGAACCGAGGTTGAGCCTGTTCACCGCTTTGAGGAACTCGGGCACGGAGTTCGGGTCGGCGTACTCCGGCTTCGCCATCTTCTTCCACGTCAGGCCCGGGTACTGGCCCAGGACATTGATGATCGAGGCGTGTTCGAGCTTCTTGTACACCTCCAGGCCGTAGCTGCTCATGTACGGCTTCAGATCGATGTCGTAGGCGCGGGTGACCCCGATGAGCGCCATAGGCATGACACCGGCCCATACGAGGCTGCCGCCGACGTACTTGAGGTTGTGCGCGGGGTCGACGAACAGCCCTCCCTCGGCGAAGCCCACCAGTCTGCGGTCGACCTCCGGTGCGTAGCTCGGCGCGAGCGCGGCCGCCCAGTGGGTTGCGATGGCACCGCCCGAGTAACCGATCAGGCCGAACCGGGTGCCGGCGTTCATGCCGGTCTCCGGGGATCTGCTGACGGCCCGGATCGAGTCCAGTGTGTTGGTCCCGTACTCCGGGCCGGCCGCGAAGTCGGCGTCCTGCCCCTCGGTGTCCGGGATGACGACGTCGTAGCCCTGCAGCAGAAGCGGCACCAGGACGAGGGACTCGCCGCTGGGGATGAGGCCGCCGAGACCGACGTCACCCGCGATCGCCCGGGAGGGCCCGTCCGCGGGACTGAGGGAGTCGTAGGCCGATTGGTACGACACCGCCTTGCGGCCGTCGCCGCCCGGGCTGCGCACCACTGAGGTCACGCCGGCGGACGGACGGCCCTGAGCATCGGTGGTGCGGTAGAGCAGTTGGACCGCCTTGACCGGTGTCGGGATGCCCACGACGTGGTACTGCAGCGTCCGTGTCTTCAGCACCGTGCCGGGCGCGAACGAAGACAGGGGCTCACTGCCGTCGTAGGCGTAGAACGGATCGTTCTTCGCGGCCGTCGCCGGCGCGGACGGGGCGGCTGCGGCGGTTGCCGCCGGAGCCGCGGTGATGGCCAGTGCCATGACGGCTGCGGTTGCCAGTTGACGTGTGGCGGATCTGTGCATGACTCCCCCGGCTCGCGAAATGGATCACAGGGATGCTTGATGCGTGCGTTACCACAGGTATCGGTGAGGAAAGTTACCAAACGGTAAGTCCGTTGCACAGGGATCCGACGGGACTTCCCGCACCGCTGCCGACGGCCCCAGGAGAGCCAGCACACGGAATGGAACGTTCCATTCTGGTAGGGTTCGGGATGTGACAACGACGGAGGAGCGCATCATCAGCGCCGCCAGCAGCGCCTTCATCGACATGGGGTACGAGGTGTCGATGGCCGAGATCGCCCGGCGGGCGGGCATGGGAATGAGTGCGATCTACCGGCACTACCCGAGCAAGCACGACCTCGTCACCGCGGTCCGCCTGGCGGGCATGTCCTTCATCACCGACCAGGCCCGGCGGGCGCTGGCGAGCGAGCCGGACGGAACGCGGGCCCTGGAGCGCTTCCTGTTCGCCTGCCTCGAGGCCCGGGCCGGGCACATGCTGCCGGTACTGGGCAGGCGCCAGGCCCCCACCCCGGGTCTGGACGCGGTCAGGGAGGAGATGCACCGGGCCATCGACGCCATCACCGAGCGGGCGCGGGCGGAAGGCGCCCTGCGCGCGGAGGTGACGGGGGCGGACCTGCTGCTCCTCCTGGACCACCTCAGTCCGTCCTTGCCGCTGGACCACCCCCAGGCCCTGCTTCTCCAGCGCCGGTACGCCCGCATGGTGCTCGACGGCCTGCGCGTTCCCTCCGCCGCCACGCTGCCGGGGCCTGCGCCCGACTGGGACCTGATGCGGTTCCTCTGGGACGGCCGAGGGCCGCAGGACTGATCCTGATCATCGAAGGGGGGAGTTCGGAGTGAACAGAGAAATGACCCAGACACTGCTCGTCCGTGGCGGACTGCTGCTGACCATGGACACCGCCGCCCAGGCCGCGTTCCACGCCGACATCCTGGCCCGCGACGGTGTGATCACGGAGATCGGCCCGGACATCGAAGCCCCTGAAGGCGCGCGGATCATCGATGCCGACGGCGCGATCGTGCTGCCCGGGTTCGTCGACACCCACCGCCACATGTGGCAGGCCGCCCTGCGCGGCATGGGTGCGAACCTGACTCTCGGGGACTACTTCCCCCGGGTCGCCGGGGCGCTCGCCGCGCAGTTCACCCCCGACGACGTGCATCTGGGCCAGACGCTGAGCGCCTGGGCCGCCCTCGACGCGGGCGTCACCACCGTCCAGGACGTGGCCAACATCCACGACACCCCGGCGCACTCCGACGCCGCGCTCCAGGCCCTGCGCGACACCGGGCTGCGCACGGTCCTGGCCTACGGCCACTCCTTCGCCGCCCGGCACGCCGACCGGGTCGCTGCCGACGGTCTCTCGCGCGACGCCGTCCGGCTGCGCGGTCTGCTCGCCGACGACCGGGCCCTGGTGACCATGGCTCTGGAGGCCACCGCCCGCAGCGAAGAAGGCACCCTGGCCAACTGGCACCTGGCCGCCGAACTCGACCTTCCCGTCGCCCTGCACGTCATAGGAGGGTTCAGCGAGGAACCCCCGATCGGCATGCTCCAGCGGCTCGGTCTGCTCGCCGCGCACGGCGAACGCGCGACCTACATCCACGCCACCGATCTCGACGCCTCGCAGTACACCCTCATCCGCGACAGCGGCGGGCACCTGTCCATCGCCCCGGTGGTGGAGATGCTGATGGGCCAGGGGTACCCGCCGCTGCTCGACGCGCTCGACGCCGGGCTCTCCCCCAGCCTGAGCGCCGACGTCGAAGTCACCGTCCCCAGCGACATGTTCACGCAGATGCGGGCCGCGCTCCAGGCCGTGCGCCAGGCCGCCCACACCCGCGCCCGTCTCGACGGCTCGGACCCCCTCATGGTCACCGCCGAGCAGATCCTGTCCTTCGCCACCATCGAAGGCGCCCGCGCCCTCGGGCTGGACGACCGCACCGGCTCCCTGACCGTCGGCAAGCAGGCGGACCTGATCGTGCTCTCCACCGACCGCCCCGGAATGCGCCCCGTCAACGACCCGGCGGCAGCCGTGGTCCTGCACGCGGACCGGGGCGACATCGACGCCGTGGTCGTCGCCGGACGCGTCCTCAAGGAACGCGGCCGCCTCGTCGCCAACGGACTCCCGCGCCTGTACGAGCAGGTGGACGCCCTGCGCGACCGCCTCACCACGCCCGGGCACTAGCCGCTCCCCCGGCACACACGAGAAGCGCTGCTGCTTCCTCCAAGACATGGTGCACAAGGAACCGGGGATACTCCTTGGTGGGCACAACCACATCCGTCCTGATCGAGATTCCCTTCGAAAGGACACCGCTCATGTCCTCCAGCCGTCGTCTGCTCGGCGTTCTCGTATCCGCCGGCGCTCTCCTCGCCACCGCCGTGGTGCCCGCCTCCGCTTCCGGGGCCGCCCCTTCGCGCGCCGCGGCGGGCCCCGCTCCGGGCAGGACTCCGGTCCTGGTCGACTGCCTGCGCCACGACCGGGTCGCGCCGCGCGAGTACCTGCTGGCGTGCGGGGACGGAAACAACGGTCTGCGCGAGCTGCGCTGGGCGGACTGGACCACCCGCGTCGCGCACGGCGTGGGCAGGCAGGTCGTCAACGACTGCGTACCGGACTGCGCTCGGGGCCACTTCCACACGTTCCGGGTGCGTGTGGAGGTGTACCGGCCGGTGCCCCGGGCCGGAAAGGCTCCGTACTTCTCCCGGCTGAAGGTCGTCTACCCCGGCCAACGCCCGGCGGGCTCCGGGCCGTCACAGACCTATCCGTTGGGCTAGCACGATGCCTTTCGGCGCGTCCAACTGCTTTCACGAGCGGACCTGCACTACGGCGTGGGTGCCGGAAGTCCGCCAATCCGGCGTTGAGTTGAGCTCCGCGAGAGTTCCTGTCCCGAGGCCGACGATGACGTCGGACTTAAGCGTGCGCAGGGCCGCGATCCGTCCTGGGAAGTGACCGGTGACCCCGGCGAACGGGGTCGTCGGCTCCCACCAGCGGTCGCCGACCAGCCGACGGTAGTTCAGGTCACCCTTCAGGATCGTCACCGTGGCCGATGCGAACTCGTGCCGCAGGGCCACCGGCATGGCGGTGTAGTCGAACGGCGCGCAGAAGCAGGAGTCCGCCCGCACGCGCAACCGCCCGAGGGCGGCTGCCTCTCTCAACCGCTCCCCTGCCGCTCGGGCCTCGCCCTTGCCGAGCAGGAGCGCGCGCAGGCCGTCGGCGACGTCTGCGAGCGTGGCGTCGGAGACGTAGTACGGCGACGGCTTCACGTGCAGCACGACCTCGTCGGCCAGACCGTGCGCGAGGAGATGGTCGATGAGGGCCAGGTCGGCGACCACCTCACTGCCTGCGTTGTCAGCGACCACGGCGACCGTTCCGCCGGCCTCGGACCGTAGCAGCTCCCACAGGCGTGCGCTGTCGTCGGCCACCAGACCGGAGGCCTCGGTCCCCTGCCCCGCGGTGATCTGGAAGCCCAGGTCGGCGCGGTTGCCCCAGAGACTGGACAGCAGCAAGGCCTGGCCCTGCTCCTCCTCGGCCAGTTCGACGACATCGTCGAGCGCGGCGATCTCCGCCGACACCGCCTCACCCGCGAGCTCGGTCTGCTTGAAGGGGGCGAACGGATCGACACCCAGCCATGGCCCGGGCCTGAAGTAGCCGGTGGCCTCCAGGAGGCGCCGGTAGAAGAACGACTCCGCCCACAGGAACGGCACCTCCGCCCATGGGCGGCCGTACAGGCCGTTCCCCCAGTCGCGCCAGAGCTGGGCGTCGACGGCGCCGTCCGGAAGCGGCCGGATCACGCCGTGGACGTTCTCCTCCGCGAGCACGGACAGCGCCCGGCGCTGCTCAGGGCCGAAAGGCCAGGCCTCAACCAGCCGTTCGATCAGCGCCGGATGCCGCTTGATGAAGACGTCCTTGGCGAAGGGCGACTCGCTGGAAACGATGACCGGGGCTTGCTGGGTCATGAGCGTCTGTTCCTCTCGGAGTGGGATCAGGTCGAGGGCGAGCATGCCGCGCCCATGCCGATGAGAGTGCGGCTGGGCGCGGACAGGTGCGGCCCGGCTGCCGCTCGCACAGCTTCATCGGCCATACTGCCGCCGTGGAGCACCGCATAGGTCAGAACAGCCCGCCCGTACACGCCGCCGGAACCGATCCGGCGTTCGTCCCCGGCCTGCCTCCGCCGCGCCCTGCCGAGGCGGAGGAATCTCCGCCGGTACCGGCGGACGTACCGGCGGACGCCGTCCCGGATACTCGCGCCGAACCGGAACCGGAACCGGAGGCGGAAGCGGAGGTTGTCGCCGAGGAGGAGTCGCGGCCGGTGGCCGACGGCCCGGCCTTCGAGGTGTCCGACCGGCGCGGTTCGATCACGGTTGACAGCACCGGCGTCACTTTCCGGCTGGACGACGAGACCGCCGAGTTCGGCTGGTCGGAGATCGGCGCGGTGGAGACGAACATCCCCCGGTTCGGCCGTCGGCTCACCGTCACCGTCCACACCACCAGGCGTCGCAGCTACGACGCCGACATCGAAGCGCCCAACCGGAGTCTGCCCAAGCAGTGGGCGGCGGAACTGGACACCGTGCTGGACTCCTACTTCGAGGACGCCGAGACCACCGAGACCACGGACTGACCAACACGCCGAGCCCGCCGGGAAGTGGTCAGACGGGCTGGATCCGGGCGTGCAGGAGGCAGAATTCGTTGCCTTCCGGGTCGGCCAGGACGTGCCGGCTCTCGCTGCCGGTCTGGCCGACGTCGACGGGCCCGGCGCCGAGGGCGAAAGGCCCACCCGCCGTTTCCCGTGCGGTACTTGACGACGATCGCAGCACAGCGGGGGTTCGCGGGTGGTGCGGATCTCGTCACGGGTGCGAGGCCCGGGTCCCGCGTCGTCGCAGGTGGTCATGGACGACGCGGGACACGTGCGGCTTGTCGGCCGGGCGAGGCGGGCGGGGCGGCGTCGGGACGCCGGGAGTCTGCACGCCTCGCAGGCCGCGGTCCGGGCTCGTGTCGTGAGCCCCTAGGCATCGCCGCCCTTGGGTCCGGCCTGCTGCACGACCTCGAAGGTCCACACCGTCGATCCGGAGGCCGCGGGCTTCTGCTGGGGGGCGCCGTCGGTGCTGCCTCGGTGGGCGGCCTTCATCGGGCCCTCCATCCACGCCTGGAAGTCCTCCTCGCTGCGCCAGCGGGTGTAGACCAGGTACGTGTCGGTTCCCTCGACGGGCCGGAGCAGCTCGAACCACTCGAAGCCGTCCGAGCCCTCCACCGCGCCGGCGCGGGAGGCGAAACGCTGCTCGAGGACCTCGCGCTGCTCGGTCGGGACGGTCAGAACATTGATCTTGACAACACTCATGACCCCTATCCTGCCGCAAACACCCGTAAGGAGATCAGCGAGGGTGAACTGCGGCATGACCGACTAGTGACAACAATCGGCTTCCGAGACCTATGGGATCCAGACGGACGATATGCCAAGATCATCCTCCACGCGCGTGCCGGAGATCGCAGGCACGCCTTCCGGCACAGTTCTGGGAACGGTGAATCATGTCCGTGCGGGAGACCATGATGCCTCTGAACCTGTTGGATCCGGCCGGTCCGTCGGAGCTGCGGCTGCGTGTGCTGGGGCATATATCGGCGCAGTACGGCACCACTGATCTGGTCCTGGGGCCGCGCCGGCACCGGGCCCTGCTGGCCTTACTGGCCCTCAGGCCGGGCCGGGTGGTCCCCACCGGGCTGCTCATCGAGGAGTTGTGGGGCGACGCGCCGCCGCGCCGGCCCGTCGCCACCCTGCAGACCTATGTCTGCCATCTGCGCCGTGCGCTGGACTCGGCCACCGGGCGCAAGAATCCTTCCCTGTTGAGCTATCGGGCGCCGGGCTACGTCCTGCGGCTCTTCCCGGAGCAGGTGGACGCCCACCGTTTCGAGGATCTGGTCAGGTCCGGCTGCCGGCTGCTGGACGGGCAGGACGCGCCCGGCGCGCGGGACGCGCTCACCGAGGCCCTGTCCCTCTGGCACGGCGATCCCTACCAGGAGTTCGAGGAACTCCCGGTGCTCGCCGACGAGTCCGCCCGGCTGGAGCAGGTCCGTCTGACGGCCGTGGAGTCGCTGGCCCGGGCCCGTCTGACGCTCGGTGAGGCCGCCACGGTCGCGGCCGAGCTCGCGCCGGAAGCGCGCCGCTACCCCATGCGCGAGCATCTGATCGGCCACTTGATGACCGCCCTGTCGGAGATCGGATGCCAGGCCGAGGCGTTGCGCATTTACGAACGGACCCGCACGTGTCTGGCCGAGGAGTTCGGGGTGGACGCCGGGGCCGAGCTCAAGCGGGTCCACGCCGCGGTCCTCCGGCAGGAATCCCGTCGTCGCATCGCCGTCGTCACCGCACCCCCGCCGAAACCGGAACTCAGCGGTCCGAAGCCCGTCATCTCCGTACGGATCCCTGCGGTCCTCGGGCCCGCCCGGAACATGCCGGGGATGCGGCCGGACGTTTCCCGGGCACACCCTCTCGCCGGCGGGTTGCGGGTGGCCACGCTCCAGTCGATCAGCATCGGTGTGATGCCGCCGGCCCCTGCGCGACCTGTACCGCGAGCGGCCCGACATCCGGCTGGTCCTGACCGAGTACATGAACGCCGGGGAGTTGCAGGCCGCGCTGGAGTCCGGGGAGGCCGACCTCGCCGTCGGCCCGTTGCCCGACGCGTGGCCCCATCCGGTGCACCTGCTGGGCACCGAGGAGTTCGTCATCGTGCTGCCCCCGGGCGACCCGTCCGATCTCAACCCCGCCGCGCGGGTGCCGTTCTCGGCGCTGCGTGACCGCGAGTGGGTCCGCCTCGCCCCGCGCAACGGTCTCGCCCGCTTCCTCGACGAGGGCTGTGCCGCGGCGGGTTTCCGCCCCAGCACCGCGATCTTCACCGAACAGAGCGCCGCCGCACCGCTGTTGACCCTGTCCGGCCTCGGTCCCGCGCTGATTCCGGCGAACATGCTCCCTCCGTATTTCCCCGGGCGCGTCTTCCTGCCCGACCCGCCCATCCGCCGCACCCTGGCCGCCTACTCCTACGGCCGCCCGGACGCGGTGGCCACCGCCTTCATCGAGAAGCTGGTGGCCGGCGCGCACATCATGCCTCCCGGCCTGGTGGAGGCGTTCCCCCGATGTTGACGGCGACGCCGCTCAAGGCGGCGCCTCTCAACCGGCCGCCGCGGCCAGCCGTTCCACGATCCGTGTGAGCAGCTCGGGGGTGGTGGCGAAGTTGAGCCGGACGAAGCCCCGGCCCGGCGGGCCGCAGTCGGTGCCGTCGACCAGCGTCACCCCGGCCCGGCGGGAGAAGAACTCCGCCAGGCCGTCCTCCGGCAGGCCCAGCCCCCGGAAGTCCAGCCAGCCGAGGAAGGTGCCCTCCGGCGGGACGAGTCCCACCTCCGGCAGGTGCGCGGCCAGCAGTTCGGCCAGCAGCCTCCGGTTGCCGTCCAGCCGGGCGAGCACGGCCTCCAGCCAGGGCCGTCCGGAGCGGTAGGCGGCCACCGCGGCCACGGCGCCCAAGGTGGCCGTGCCGTCGGTGGCCAGCCGTCCGAGCCGTGCCCACCGCTCCCGGTCCGCGTCGTTGGTGAGCAGCACCTGGGCGCACTTGAGCCCGGCCAGGTTCCATCCCTTGGACGCCGAGGTGGCGGTGAGGGTGTGCCGGGCGGCCGTCGGTGAGACGGACGCGTACGGCACGTGGCGGTGGCCGGGGAGCGCCAGCGGCGCGTGCACCTCGTCGGCGAACACCCGGCCGCCGTGCCGCTCCACCACGTCGCTGATGGCGTGCAGTTCGCCCCGCTCCATCACCCTGCCGAGGGGGTTGTGCGGGTTGCACAGCACCAGCAGGTGGCCGCCGGCCGCGTAGGCGCGGTCCAGCGCGTCCAGGTCGTAGACGTACCGGTCGCCGGAGCGGACGAGTTCCATCTGGAGGACCGGGCGGTCCAGCAGTCCGGGCACCGTGAGGAACGGCGTGTACGCCGGTACCGGGACGATCACCGGCGAGCCGGGGCGGGAGAAGTGTGCGACGGCCACGTGGAAGGCGCGCACCACGTCGGGCAGCAGCCGGACGTCCTCCGGGTCCACCCGCCAGCCGTAGCGCTCGTCCTGCCAGGCCGCGCAGGCCGCACCGGCGTCGGCCGCCAACGAGGGGGTGAGGTAGCCCAGTCGGTCGCGGGCCACGGCGGTCCGCAGCGCGGAGGTCACCGCCGGCGCGGTGCCGAAGTCCATCTCGGCGGCGCAGGCCCCGAGTCCGCCGGGGCCGGCTGTCTCCCACTTGAGCCGGTCCAGGGCGCCCGGGCCGGGGAAGGGGGCGGGCGGGCGTGTCATTCGCTCAGGACGTGTTGTCCGGAGGCGATGCTCTCCTCCCAGTTCTGCCCGTCGAATTCGACGAACTCGACGTTCTCGGCGGCCGAGAGGTCCAGGCAGCGGGCGTTGACGCTGAAGTACCCGGTGGGGTGCGAGCGCGGCCGGTAGAAGGGCATGATCCCGCAGACGGCGCAGAAGGTGTGGTCCGCGATGCGGTTGCCGAACCGGTAGGGCTTGAGGTACTCCTGCCCCTGGTGCAGGGTGAACCGCTCCTCGGGAACCATCAGTTCCTGGTGCCCCGACTTGTAGCAGATCCCGCAGTTGCACAGGGTGAGGGTGAGGTTGCGGCCGGCGCGGGCCGAGAACCGTACGCCCCCGCAGTGGCATGCGCCCTCGTACCACACCCGCTCGATCCCGCCGTCGGCGTCGGTGGACGGCTCAGACATGGCACTCCGCCCCGGCCGGCTCGGCGTCGAGCGACGGCAGGTCCACCGACATCGGAAGGCCGGTGTGCGGCCGCAACGAGTCGTAGTGGTGGGACACATGGCCCGCGGCGGCCGGCCGGCGGGTGAAGAAGATCAGCATGTCCCGGGTGGACGGCTGCTCGGGGTCGGCGGCGGTCACGGGGGAGACGCTGTGTTTGCGCTCGTGATCGACCACGAGCAGGGTGTCCAGGAAGCGGCCGTGCCGGACGTGGCCCAGCACCAGCTCCGGGTCGGTCTCGTGCCACCGGGCGCCGTTGGTCTCGCCCATGTCGTGGAGGTACGTCACCGCGCTGTCCTCGGTCATATTGGTGCTGCCGAGGAGCGTGGTCATGGTGTGGTCCACTCCGTCGCTGTGGACGCCCTCCAGCGCCGGCTCGCCCAGCAGGGCGGCGTCGGTGATCGTCCTGAGGTTGAACAACGTGCAGATCCAGTCGGTCGACCCGTAGTCCAGGAGCGGGCGGTGAGCCGTCTGCACGCCGTCGACGATCAGGAGCTTGAAGGCCAGCAGGGCCTGGAAGGCGGTGTTCAGCTGGAGGTCGTCCTGCACCTCCTCGAAGACGCGCAGCTCCCCCGAGTCGTGCCGGACGAAGTCCTCCTCCTTGGACAGGACGAAGGGCTGGAACTCCAGCCGACGGGCCTGCCGGGCCACCGGATCGAGCCGGAAGCGGCCGTTCCGGGACTTCCGGAAGGGCAGCGTCGGATCGCCGCGCAGTCCGTCGCTGACGAGTTCCAGGCTCTCCAGGTCCGCCGCCGAGGCCCCCAGCGACCGGAGAATGCCCGCCGTCTGCGGGCCCTCGACGAAGACCGACCGGTCGCGTATGTACCGGGATTTGATGTCCCTGATTTCCGCGAAAACAGCCGGGTTGATTTCCGAGGTTTTCATGCAACCTCCCTGTGAATGGTCCGGACGGGCGACCGCGTCGCATTCCGCGGCAAAAGTTAGGTGCGTCCGGATCGGGGTGTCAAGTCCCGTGAGCCGCAGCGTATTTGCCGGGGTGTTGCCGTCGAAACCCGGTCATCAACAGTGCGTTGACATGGCGTTGACGTCTCGTCGGCACCGCTCCTCTAACTTTTTTCCGAGGCGGCAGGGCAACGCCGTTCCGGCCCTAACTGACTTCACCTGGGGGAGCACGTGACGAAAGAGAGTCGCACGGCGGTCGGCTTCGAAGAGGGCCGTACCGGAGGAGCGAAATGGTTCAACGACCTCACCCGGTCGCGGTTCGCGGGCCCCGTGACCCCGCACCACCGGGTCCTGTCGCGCTCGGTCTCCCCGGAGACGCTCGCCGTGCACGCCGGCACCTATGAGGATCCCGTCACCGGTGCCGTCGGGACCCCGGTCTTCCAGACCAGCACCTTCCTGCTGGACGAGGCCAGTTACGCGGCCTTCTCCGACGGCACCTCGCGCGACGTCCCCATCTACACCCGCTACGGCAACCCCTCCCAGTGGTCGGTCCAGGAGAAGATCGCGGCTCTGGAGGGCAGCCGCAGCGCCCTGGTGACCTCCTCCGGGATGAGCGCCATCGCCAGCACCGTCTATGCGCTCACCAACGCCGGCAGCCACATCATCTCCGCCTACGACGCCTACGGCGGGACCTACAACCTGCTGCGCGAGGACATGCCCTCGGCCGGCCGCGAGGTCACCTTCGTCGACCCCACCGACCTCGACGCCATCGAGGCCGCGGTCCGCCCCGAGACCCAGCTGCTGTTCTTCGAGACCCTGACCAATCCCCTGCTCAAGGCCCCCTCGATCCGGCGCATCGCCCGGATCGCCAAGGAGGCCAACGCCCTGCTGGTGGTGGACAACACCTTCCTCTCCCCCGTGAACATGCGGCCGCTGGACCTGGGTGCCGACGTGGTCGTGCACAGCGCCACCAAGTACCTCGGCGGGCACAGCGACCTGACCGCCGGTGCCGTCGTCGGCCGCCGGAAGTTCCTCGACCGGATCTGGGCGCAGGCCCTGAGATTCGGCGGGACGCTGGAACCCCTCACCGCCTTCCTCCTCGAACGCGGTCTGAAGACCCTCCCCCTGCGCATGCGGGCCCAGAACGAGAACGCCCGCGAGATCGCCCGGTATCTCGCCGGGCATCCGGAGATAGTCGCGGTCCACCACCCGGAAATCGGCGGCGACCGTTACGCGGACCTGGAACGCGCGGACTACGCGGGCTACGGCGGGATGGTCAGTTTCGAGGTGCGCGGCGGGGACGCGGCCGCGCTGGCCTTCATGAAGAAACTCAGCATCCCTTATGTCGCCACCAGCCTCGGCGGTGTCGAATCCCTGGTGAGCATGCCCAGCAATACCTCGCACAGTTCGCTGACCGCACGCCAGCGGGCCCAGATCGGTATCAATCCCGGACTGGTCAGGTTCTCGGTGGGCATCGAGAACGCCCGGGACCTGATCCGCGACCTGGACAACGCACTCGGCACGCCGGACGAGGCCGCGCCGGACAAAAACGTGCCGGGCGAGGCCGTGTCGCAAGAAAACGTGCCGGACGAGAAGGACATGCGATGAGGAACAGCTTCAACACCGCCGGATTCAGCGAAGTGGTCCACGAAATCCGCAACGACCCCGCCGAGGCCGATTTCTGGTACGCCGCGAAGGCCCGGTCCTCGCCCCACCGCGGCCTGTCCGCGAGCCTGGGCCCCGCGCTGTTCGGCTCGATCAAGTCCGCGCGCCGCTTCCACGTCGAGGTCGGGGACCCGGCCGGCACCCCGGGCGCGGACGGCCCGCTGCCCCTGCACCTCGCGCTCACCGGCATCGCCTCCTGCGCCCTGACCACCCTGGTCGGCGGCGGCAGCGCCCAGGGCGTCGTCTTCGACAGCGCCGACATGGAACTGACCTGCCAGGACGGCACGTACAGCTCGCGGATCGCCATCGGGGGCGTCCCGGACGGCGACGTGGTGGCCGGACTCGTCGACCAGGTCGAGCAGTTCAGCCCCAACTACCGCACCCTGACCCAGCACGCCCCCGTGGCCCTGGAATTCGCCTCGCGCCCCCTGCCGGACGCGGCCGACGGGCACGTCACGGCCACCGGCACCGCCGCCTGCCTGGTGCGCTGGGTCAGCGGCACCCAGCTCCTCTCCCGCCCGCTGGGCCCCGGCGCCGGGGAGGACCTGCGGATCGACGCCCCCAAGCAGCTCACCGGCGTCGACTGGGGACCAACCCGCAGGAGTACCTGCCTCATGGGCCTGGCCGCCGATGTGGCCGCCAGTTGGGCCGCCGCGCAGCCGCGAGGCCACCCGGCCGGCCGCTGACCTGGGAGGTGACCGCCACCGGGCCGGAGTGAGGACGTCCGGCGGGACTGCTCCAGGCCGTCCCCTCGGCCGTCCGTCCACCTCCAGGACGTCGCCCTGCACGTGCACCCGCCACCGGACGCCGAACCGGGCACCGGGGCCGAGTGGAGGAGCTCTGTCCGCCGCCGCCTTCGCCGACTCACCGGTGCGCGACACTGCATCCAGCACCGCTCGTTCCGCCGACATCTCCTGGCAACTGCAGGGATCGACGCTGCGATGAACCACGACCGCCCCACCGACGTCCTCGCCATCGGCACGCAGGACCCGCCAACATCAGCCTGGCGGCCCTGGCGCGCGCCCCTGGACGGACTCGCCGTCACCGCCCTGGAGTCCAGTACCTCCGTCGGCTGGCCACCCGCGCCTGCTCTGGAGCGGCTCCCGCCTCCAGGTCAGCGGAGTGAAGGACCTCGTGTGAGCTAGGTCGACCCGCGCAGCCGCTTCGGCTTCCTCAACTTCCTCCACGAACAGGGCGCGGCTCTACCGCCACCTCATCGCGGCCGCCGACCACGTCAGCCGCAAGGAGTTCGACCAGTACTTCACCTGGGCCGCCCAGCTCCTGGACGTGCGCCTCGGCGACGCGTCGAGGCCGTCGAACACCACGGCGACCGCTTCCTCGTCACCGCACCACCCGCGGCACCCGCCACGCGACCACCTCGTCCTCGGCGTCGGGCAGACCCCCCGCACTGCCCGACTGCGCCCGGGACATCGCCCACCCCCATCTGTGGCACGCCGCCGAGCACCTCACCCGCGACGTCCCGCTGGACGCCGGGACGTGCTGCTCGTCGGGCGGCGGACAGAGCGCCGCGGAAGTGGCCTGGACCTCCATGTCCGGCCGCGCGGCACGCCCCGCCGCCTGACCTGGCGTCACCGGACCGCCGCGGCTTCGCCCCGCTCGACGACTCGCCGTTCGCCGACGAGTGGTTCAACCCCGCTACGTGGAGTACTTCCGCGACCTGCCCGCCTGAGGGCGGGCGACCTGCTCGCACGGCAGCGCCTGCGCCGGCACCGGCAATCACCCGCGGATACTCCTCTCCAGGTCTACAAAGCGCCTCTACGACTGACTGGCACGGCGCGGAGTTGCACACGCGGAACACCGGGCGGAAAAATGGGGGTATGGAAGCGGGTGGAGGGCGCGGGAATGGGGAACACCGCGGAGGGAGGTGGAGGACGGTGACGGAAGCATACCGGCGAGGAGCGTAGAACACTCCGGTAACGGCCGACCACCAGGGGTTGCCAAAGGATAAGGGTCCTGGCTCCGGTTGGAGGTCATCGCCTGCGGCGGGGACTGGGGGGGCTGGTAGGGTACAACGGAACACGGCAGGCCGGGGCCCGGGGAGCACTTGGTACGGCGCGGGGAGGGGATGGGCCGGTTCGGCGGAGTACGGGTGGGCCGGGCACGGATCCGGTTAGGCCCGTGATTGCCCAGGGGTTTTACTGGAAGGGTTGAGAAATAGGGGGGGCTCGGGTGAGGGCGGCTTTATACGAGTGGACATATGGGGGCGGCGCGACAGGGAGACCGGCGGAGTGATACATGGACCACCGGAGCCCAGGGACCTGGGGCAGCGACTGGACGGGACGGCGGGGCCACGGACCCTTCTGAGGTGTTAGCGATCGGGTAGGCGCGGAGGAGGCCGGGGGTTTGGGTAGTCCAGCGGAACCATAGGGGAGGCGGCGTAGCGAGGAGGGGGTGAGCTGCGGACTCGGGCAAGGAATGCATCGCAGGGAGCGGCTCGCGGCGGATGGGATTGCCCACAGGTGCCGGACCTTTTGAGGGGCCGGAAGAAGATGGATCATGGCACCGGGGGTTCCTGGTAAAGCTTACGGCCCTGGGCCTGGGTAGACAGGACGGCGGAGGCGGCACTCCCGGCGGGCGGTTATGGAGGGGCCCGGAGCGGACGGACTCGGAAGTACAAGCGGAAAGTCCGTGGCAACGGAAAACTGATTCGGATGCTGCGCGGGCGGCGGAGTAGGCGGCAGGCCCGCGGGCAGGTTGCCCTACGCGGACCACGGGGCAGTGGAACGGCGGCGGACTCAGGGGTGGGCACGCAGGAGCCGTCGGTAGTGCGTATCTCCAGGGCGGGGTCAGGATCCTCGGGGACCGTGGCCTACCCGCGGTCGGCAAGGAACGGGTAACCTCTGGACTTTCCGGTGGACGGACGGTCTCGGATTTGCCTCGGGCGCCTGGCTCGGGAACCGGGTAGCCTTTCTCGTTTGAAGGACGGGTTGCGCGCGGCGCGGTTGGAAACCGGAACCGCCCTGGAGTGGCACCCGGAAGACCGGGGTGGACGGGAGGTAGACCTCGGTGTACTCGCCGCCAGTCCGCCTGCAGAGGTGGCCAGCCTGCCCCGCCGACGCACGACCTCGCGGGCCACGACGCCGAGACTCCAGCCCCTCTCGGGCCACGGTGGCGTTGAAGGTGTCGACGGCCGTCGTCAGCATCACCTGCGCACCGGATCCCACCGGCTGCATGGGCCAGGATGACGTGGCGTCTGCTTGACGATGCCGGCGGCTTCTCGACCGCGATCTCGCCTGGAGCGTCCCGCCGAGCCGGGCGGGTGGCTTCAGGTACGATGGGGCGTGGAGACGCCACGTCCCCGCACGAGTGGACGTTGGTGGGTCCAGGAGCCGCCCATCCCGACCTCGCACGACGGGCGCACGTCCAACGGGTAGCCGGATACGGCGGAGGCGAAGCGGCCGTACGCCCATGCGGTCAGCACCTCGAAGAAGGACAGCCGGTACTCCGTGCTGCGCGTCGACCCACTCGACCGTAGGCTTGATGTCCTCGTAGGTCTGATGAACCGCCTACTGGCGGAGGAATCGCGCGCCGCTGCCAGGCTGATCCACGCTCGTGGATCGACTGCCACGTGCGGAGAGGTGTACCGCCCCACCTGTGGTGCCCGGGCAGATCGAAAGCGCGAGCAGGGCCCTCGATCATGCGGGCGGTGGAGGTTTTGTTGGTCCCGGTGAGGTGGATGGACGGGGTACGCAGCGATGCGGCTCGCCAGTACGTTCAATCAGCGCGGCGATCCTGGTGACGGACGGCTCCAGCTTGGTCTCGCCCCACGGCCGGCCCCAGCTCCGTCTCGGACGGCGCGCAGGGCCGCGTCCACATCGGGGTCCTCCGCGCCCGGGGAAGTCGGCCGCCTGGGGGCCGGCCCTGGGTGCGCAGGGTGCGGCTGGCCGGCTCGATGGACGGCGAGGTGGGGTCGCGGGGGTCTCCGGTCGATGATCGTCGAAGAGTCGCAGGTCGGCAGGGGTCGGGCTGTGTTCTGGCCGGGTTGTCGCTCACGGCGGACTTCCAGTTTACGTACCCGGTCCCCGTAACCGCGGGCAGTCGGCCGCCTGGGGCGATGGGGCGTCCCCCCGCTCGAGCGAAACGCCGAGAGTGGGGGAGGGGGGGCGCGGCACGGGCACCCCTTCCCAGCGCCGGGCCGGGGCGACCACTCGCCGTCCAACGCAGGTGCCCGGAGCCGATCGGCTCCGAGGCGGCATTCGGTTGCACCGCCTCACGGTGGGTGTGCTCGCCGCGCCTGAGGGGTGCCGCCCCTGCGCCCAGCCCAGTTGTTGCAGCTCCCAGCGGCACGACTGCACCGCACGGCGGCTGGCACGAGATAACGCCTCCGGCAGCTGTGTCCAGCTGGGCGGTGATGACGGGTGATGTCCTCCGTTCCGACTTGGGAACGGACGGCCCCGGATCTTGTCCACGACCTGGGGTTCCCGGCTTACGCCAGAACGCCCGTTGCCGAGCTTTGGCGTTTTCGCTGGCGAGGAGCTCTCCTTCTACGCCGCCTTGCCGACGGGTCGCACTGGTCTATCCAAGAAGCTTGCGCTCGGACGGCGAAGTTCGATGACCGGAGAGGTCGAGGGCACCTCGACGCCGGCGGAACGGGGCGGGCCGCCAGCGGGGGGGGATTGGCTTTGGGCGGGTTCCTGCGAGGCGACGCCATGCGTGGGCCGTCGCCGTGAAGGCGCGTACGCCCTCGGATGGAAGCCGCAGCAGCTCCGGACGGCCGCCTCGTGGCGCAAGAGCGCAGCTGCCCGCGAGGGCTCAGCCGGGCCGGACCCCGCTGTGCCGGGGCGTGGAGCCCCCTGGTCGGAGCACGGAGCGGCGGACCTCGGTTGATGACCGTACTGGACGGTTCTCGATCCCCCGCTCGGGCGCCGGCGGTCCCGGAAACACGGAGTCCGTCGGCCAACCGGCGGATGACGAACCGACAGTCGCGCCGCCCGTGAGCGTCGTCCCACAGCGTCTCCGTGACGGAGGAGGACGACCAGGCGTGGAGGGGACGCAGCAGCGTCACGTCAGCGACCTCGCCCACGCGACGCGCGTTCGGAGACCACGGCACCGCCTCGCCGCCGCCTGGAAGGTGGTCTTGGACAGCTCGAACGTTACCAGTCGAAGACCTCGTCCCAGGCGAAGTGGAACAGGGCGCGGAGAGCTTGGACGAGAAAAATGGTAGTCCTAGTAGTACGCGTTCGACCTCGGCGCACGAACGGAGTTCAGGCGGGACGAGTGATCCACAGGTCCCCCCCCCCCCCCTCCCGGTCGAGGACATCCACACCGCGACGCGTCGGCTAGCGGGCCCCTCGACGCGTCCGCGCCGTTCATCAGCGCGAGCGGGTGGAGTTCCAGATCTTGTTGGCGAAGTTGCGGAGCCCTGGACCCAGTCCTCGCACCGACTGGACGTCGGACGCCCGGATGTTGGACGCCGCGCCGCGAGGGTGAAGTCGCAGGCGTCGGTAGACACGCTACTTGTCCAATCCACGTCGGCGGGTTGACCACCGTTCCCGAAGGACTTGGACATCTGCGTCTGCGCGATCTGGTCACGGGACCATGCACGTGCATGGGGATGGTAGTGGACACCGCTGCGGGGTGCCGTCCATCGCGTAGAGGCGCGAACATATCATCCGGCGACACAGAAGGAAGAGGATGTCGTAGCCGGTGACCGCAGGCCAGAGTTGGGTAGAACTTCGCGAGCGACTCGGGCGGCTCAGGGCCAGCCGCGGTGGAGAAACGGCCACAGGCGAGGGGAACAGGGTGCAGGACGCGGAGTCTGGTTACCAGCCCTCGCCGCTCGGCGGATCCTCGCCGCGTGTCCGACGGCAAGACGACCTCGCCCTTCGGGCCGTACAGTCCTTTGACGGGTGATGCGTGGCCCCACACAGCTGGCGCGAGATCACCAGTCGTGGAGGTTGTCGACCCAGTCGAAGTACCGGCTTCTCCATCTCCTGCGGGTTGGATCGCTTGACTTTGCCCGCGCGTCGGACCGCGTCACACGGCGGCCTTTCGCCAGCGGACCGACCCTTGACCCACAAGTGCTAGGACAGCGGGGCTCCTCCTGATGCAGTGGGTCTCTGCAGCGCGGGCAGTGGCCGAAGGAATAGTGGGACGTAGGGCCGCTCTCAGGTCCGACGATCCGGTCATCGGCGCGCATGCTTCGGCGACGTATGGCGGAGCTGGGGCCTCCAGGCGGTTCCTGGACCTGGAAGGGGCCGTGGGCAGTGATGACCGGCCCGTTGCTCGTCCATCACGGCGATCCCCGGACGGGCAGGGCCGTGCCGCATGGCCCGATCCTCGAAGTCGTTCGCGGTCGTGGGCGGGCGTCACCTGACGGCGCCGAGGCCCGAAGCTCACGGGTCGACGTGCTAGGTCGGCGACGACCGGGATGGAGGAGTCGGTCAGCGGCTAGCTGATGAGCTGCCGACCAGAGTGCTTGTAGCGCATCGTCCTCGGGTGTGGACGGCCGACGGCGTGTCTGCCGAGCCATCACGTCCTTCCGGCAGAGGGTGGCGTGGCGCGACGATGGTCTCGTCGCACTCCCGTATTCATGGAGGACCAGCTTCACCGTCGTCGTCCT
>NZ_BAAAXZ010000031.1:0-23142 GCF_039535865.1 Streptomyces thioluteus | reverse complement strand
TGGGCACGGCCTCGACGGCCCCCTCCTGGACAAGCTGCTGCATGGCCTCGCGGACGGGGGTCGCCGAGACGCCGAACCGCTCGGCGAGCACCGGCCCGGAGTAGACCTCACCGGGTATGAGCTCGCCGCCGAGGAGCGCCTTGCGCAGGGCGTCGAGCACCTGGCCCCGGACGGAGTAGCGGGTGGGCATCCGCCGCGCGGGCCCCGGGCCCGGCGCTTCGGCGCACCCGTGGACGTGCTCGCCGCGGGCCGCGGCGCTCCCGGGGAGCGGGGCGAGCGGTGCGAGCGGCGCGCGGGCGGGTTCGCCGGGTCCGTCGATGCGCTGGCGCGGCACGGCGGGATGGGGTCTGCCCTGCTCCATGGGGGTCCTCCTGTGTGTTCCTTCGAACCATAGGCGGCATGTCCGGCAGTTCAAACCCCGGACCAGCATGGGTAAGGTACGCCTTACTTATCCCCATGTGCTCCACGGCGTTCCCCCGCGCCCACCGCCCCGGCGCCGAGCACTCCGCCCGCAGACGGACGCGACGGCCGGGAGCCCGCGGCACCCGAGCAAGACGCCGGACGAAGAGGCCCGCGCACGGGCCGAGTTGGGGCACGGCCGCAACGGACCGGAGCCACGGAGCGCCCCCAACGGGTGATCACAAGGCGATCGAGTCGAATCCACCCGGACGAGTGGATTGATGAGAACACAATTCCCTTGCCGCTGAATGGCGTTCGAGAGGATACACACCTATCCGTATGCCCTTGCCGTCCATTGGCGGGGAGTTGCCACGAAACCCCTTGGCTCCCGGGCCGATTCCGCCAGGATGGCGCGCGAAAGGCCGTACCGCGACGCAAGGGAAGCAAGAAGATGAGAGTGACCGACATACCGCTGAATTGGGTTTTGCCCAGTGCCGTGGCGCTCGCCGGAGCCGTGGTGGCGGTGACGGTGTACGCCCGGGGCAAGAACGGCCCGGACGACCTGGCGGCCACCGATTCCTGGGAACGCACCGAGGAACGCAGAAGGCGCAAGGAAGCCCTCTACGGCAGCGCCTCCTACGTGCTCCTCTTCTGCTGCGCGGCGGTCGCCGCCGCGCTCTCCTTCCACGGCCTGGTCGGCTTCGGACGGCAGAACCTGGGCCTGTGGGGCGGCTGGGAGTACCTGGTCCCCTTCGGGCTCGACGGCGCGGCCATGTTCTGCTCGGTGCTCGCCGTGGCGCGAGGCCAGCCACGGCGACGCGGCGCTCGGCTCCCGGATGCTGGTGTGGACCTTCGCGGGCGCGGCGGCCTGGTTCAACTGGGTGCACGCGCCCCGCGGGATGGACCACGCGGGCGCACCGCAGTTCTTCGCCGGCATGTCGCTGTCGGCGGCGGTCCTCTTCGACCGCGCGCTCAAGCAGACCCGCCGGGCCGCGCTGCGCGAACAGGGGGCTGGTCCCCCGCCCGTTGCCGCAGATCCGGATGGTCCGCTGGCTGCGGGCCCCGCGCGAGACGTTCGGCGCCTGGTCGCTGATGCTCCTGGAGGGCGTGCGCACGCTGGACGAGGCGGTCGACGAGGTCCGCGAGGACAAGCGGCAGCGGCAGCAGCACCGGCTGCGCCGCCGCGAGGCGGGCAAGCTGGAGCGCGCCCGGCTCAAGGCGTACAACCGCCAGCACCGCATCCTGTGGGGGCGGGCGCGCGGCGGACGGCAGGTGGAGGTGACCGCGGTGGCGTCCGCTCCGCAGCCGGCCCAGATCGGCTCGCAGTCCGGACCGGAACCTTCCATAACCGACCCGGAGCAGCTCCCCCTGCACAATCGCCCGTTTCAGGCGGTGAACCGGCCCGGGCCCGGCGAGCCCATCGACCTGACCGCCGAGGACGACACCCAGCCCATCCAGCGGCTCGACTCGCTGGAGGAGCGGCTGGCGCGCATCGCCAAGCAGATCGGCTGACCCGCTCCCTCCGGGCCCCCGCGGCTCGGAGCGGAGCGGTCGGCACGCGCGTCGTGACCACCCTCGACCGCCCGTGACCGTCAGCGGTCCTCGGCGTCCGAGCTCGAACCACACGGCTTTTCCCACCCCGTGGGCCCGTACGCCCCAGCAGTCCGCGAGGGAGTCGACGAGCAGCAGGCCGCGCACCGGAGGTCGCGGTCCCGGCCGCGTCGACGGTCCCGGCCCCGGGATTCCGGGGGTCCGGCACCACCGGGGACGCGCGCAGCGCCGGACGCCGGGAGAAGAGGTCCCGCACCTCCACGCGCAGCAGCCCCTTGGCGGGGGCGGCGGGGCCGCCGGAGAGGACGGCGCTCACCACCGCGCCGCCGTCCGTGTGCAGCAGGGCGTTGGTGACCAGCTCGCTCGTCAGCAGCTCGGCGGTCTCGGCCCGCCCGGGTGCCCCCCAGTGCTCCAGGAACCGGCGCAGTCCGGCCCGCGTCTCCGCGACGGCGGCCAGGTCACCGCGCCGGAGCCGTCTTTCCCAGCACGGCTCCCGTCCCCCTTTCCCCACCTCTTCCGAAGCCGTGCCGTCCGCGGACCCTTCCCGACCTTCGCGGTTCCCCGCGCCCACCCAGCGTGCAGTCCGCCTTTTCATTTCCGTCCGCCCCGACCCCTCCCCGGCGCCCCCGGCATCGAACAGGCTCACGGCAAATGCATGCCCCGCGCCCGGGGGAACGACTCCTGTTGACCCCTCAACATCGGTGAAGTGCGTCGGCGATGTAGGTCGGCGGTGCGGCGGGAATACGGACACGTCCCGCGCCGGTGGTGAATAGTCGCTCCCCGGCGGACACTTCGCCCGGAGAAGGCGCGCGAAAGGGCCGGGAAACGCTCCCGGCCCGCTCGCGCTCGCGCCACGTCGTGCTACGCGGCGCCGTGCTACGTCTCCCAGATCGCGCACGCCGTGCGGTCGTCGGCGTAGCCCTTGACGCGCAGCTGCGCGTCGGCCAGGAATTCGGCCAGCCCCGGCGGCTGCGTCCGCGCGCCCCACCGCTCGGCCAGCGCGTCGGCCAGCGCGGGCTCCCCGCGCAGCGGCTCCGCCAGACCCGCGCTGCACAGCAGCAGCGCGTCACCGGGCCGGGCCACCGAGGCGCGGAAGCGGAAGGGTTCGCTCGGCACCTCCTCGGGGGTCGATGGCGGGGGTGGTGCCGGGCGTGGGGATGCCGAGGTCCACGGTGATCCGGTCCTCGCACAGGGCGGGCGTGCCGGTCTCCGGGACGCCGCCGGGGGCGCCGTCCGCGCGCGGCTCGGGGTCGAGGTCCTGCCAGGCCCCCTCGCGCAGCCGGAAGAGACCGCCGCCTCCGACGCCGAAGAAGACCCGGGTGCGGCAGCGGACATCGGCCGGCAGCAGCAGACAGCGCAGGGGCGGCCGTGTACTCGGCGGGCCGCAGCCCCAGTTCGGCGGCGCGGGCGCGCAGCCGGCCGTAGGAGCGGTCGGTCAACCGGTGCAGTCCCGTGCGCAGTTCGCCGCGCCGCCCGGCCCGGATGTCCTCGCCGAGCCGGGGCGTGGCTGCGGCCGACCGCGCCGCCCAGCCAGGAGCAGATGTCGCGCGCCGCGCGGTGCGCGCGCCCTCGGCGGCGCGTGCCCCGCTGGCCACGGCGACCAGCAGCACGGCGTCCTCCCCGCCGCCGAACCGGGCGGTGAGCAGCGCGTCGCGCCGCGGCTCGCCGCGGTAGCGGGCGGAGTCCCCGCGCAGGGACACGGCCCGCAGCGTCATGGCCCCGTACCGCGCCCCGTCGAGGACGGTGTCGGGAACGAGGTCGTCCAGCACGCCGGGGTCGGCCTCGGGCCAGGCGGTCGGCTCGGCCTCGTAGGTGGGCGGGCCCTGGCCGACGAACTCGGGCACGCGGGAGCGGGTGCCGTCCCGGCGGCGGGGCCGGGGGACCTGGGCGACCACCGCCGCCTCCAGCGACGCGGCCGACTCGGACGCCTCGGCCGTCCCGGAGACGTCGGGCGCCCCGAGGAACCCGGACGCCCCGGGGGCCTCCGGCGGGACGTCCGCCGCTCCCGGGGTCCGGAGGGACTCCGGCGCGACGGACCCGTCCGGACCCGGGGCGGGGGCCCGTCGGCTCCGGGGGTCCTTGGGCCCGGTGGACGTCCCGGGGGACCGGTACGGAGTCCCATGCCCTCGGGGGCCGGGAGGACCTCGGCGCGGGGGACACCTCCGGCGAGCGGGCAGCGCCCCTCGCCCCCGGAACCCGGGGGGAATCCGCCCCGGCGGACGCCTCCGACGGCCGGGCCGGGCTCGTCCTCCCCGGGCTCCGGGGGTCCTTCGGCCGGGCGGACGCGTCCGACGCGCGAGCGGCGCCGGGTGCCTCCGGTGCCGGAGCGGCGTCCGGTCCCCCCGGGCTCCGGAGGGACCCGGGCGTTCCGGGGGCGTCGGACAGAAAGGTGGCGGGGACGGCGGAGGCCGTCCGGGGCGGGCGGCGTTTCGGGCCCGCCGGGGGCACTCCCAGCTCCCAGTGGGGCTCGGTGGCGTCGGGAGGCCGGGACGTCCGCCCGGACGCGGGAGGCGGAGGAGGGGGCGGAGGCGGTGGGGGTGGGGGCGGTGGGGGCGGGGGCGGCGGAGGGGGCGGGCCTTCGAGCGGGCCGGCCAGGTCCGGGAGCGGGGGCAGCCGCGACGGGTCGGGGAGCGCGCCGCCCAGGGAGAGCGACCAACTGGCGCGGGCGGGCAGGCCGCTGGGCGGCGGCGCGGTGCCCGGGGGGCGGCCGGGCGGAGCCGCGGACGGGGGCGGCGGGTCGCCGCCCACGACGGCCGCTGCCGAAGCGAACCGGTCGTCGAGGCTGTCCTCACCGGCGGCGGAGTCCGGGGCCTCGACGGGCCGGCCGTACAACTCCGCCCACCAGGCGTCCTCTTGTCCCTGATCCCCCAGCTGACTCATGCCCTTATTGTCCACACTGCGGGGCATACGGGAAGAGTGCACGAGGCCCTCCGCACGGGATGATGGCGGCAGTCGCAACACCGTTGTGGGGAGGGGTGTCATATGCCCGGTGCCATAGGCCCGGCGGTCGTCGGGAATCCGGAACGGGAAAGACGCGCAGGACAGCACGGGCGCGAGTGGTCGCAGGACGGGCCGCCGGCCACCGGTGCGGCGGTGGAGGTCGTCACCGGGACGCAGGCCGTGACGCGCCGGCTGACCCGGCTGCGGCTGGGGGCGGTCGAAGAAGTGTGCGCGCTGGTGAGGAACCGCCCCTGGGTTGACACGGGAGACGCGCGGGGCGTACATCACCGGACCGTTGTTGACCGCAGGGTGCGTCCCGCGCCCGTCGACCGCGCGGGGGCGCACCTGGTCCGGATCGCCGAGCGGGTGCCGGCCGAACTGTTCCTCGCCGACCACCGGGAAGGACTGCTCGTCGTCGCCGCACCCGACGCCGAACCGGCCGCGCTCGTGGTGGGCCCGGGCGAACTGCTCGACTCGCTCGTCATGTTGTTCGAGACGATGTGGCGCGAGGCGCGCCCGCTGTGGCCGGCCGGGGGGCAGGTCGCCGCCGCGCTCCCGTCCGCCGGCCCCGACGCCACGGACCTGGCGGTGCTGTCGCTGCTGCTGTCCGGGCTGACCGACGCGAGCGTCGCCAAGCAACTCGGGCTGGGCCTGCGGACGGTGCAGCGCCGGGTGAAGCGGCTGATGGAACTGGCGGGGGTCACCACCCGGCTCCAGCTGGGATGGATCGCGGCGGAACGGGGGTGGACGGCGGCCCGCCGCTGAACACCTACCGCTCCAGGTCCAGCAGGTACCGCTTGCGCTCCAGCCCTCCCGCGTACCCGGTGAGCGACCCGTCCGCGCCGATCACCCGGTGGCAGGGGCGCAGCACCAGCAGCGGGTTGGCCCCGACGGCGCCGCCGACCGCGCGCACCGCGGCGCGGGAGGCGCCGATCCGCCGGGCCAGCTCGCCGTAGGTGGTGGTGGCGCCGTACGGAACGGAGTCGAGGGCGTCCCACACGCGGCGGCGGAAGTCCGTACCGTCCGGGGCGTACTCCAGGTCGAACTCCCGCCGTTCGCCGGCGAAGTACCCCGCGAGCTGCCGGCCCGCCTCGGTGAACGCCTCCGGCGCCCGCCGCCAGTCCGGGCCGACGGTCGCGCCGCCCTTCTGCCCGGGGACGGAGAGGGAGACGATCGCGGTCCCGCCGGGGGCGGTGGGCGAGGGGCGGCCGGCGAGCAGGAGGAGGCCGAGGGGGCTGTCGATTTCGGTGCAGAGCATGTCAGGAGTCCTTGTTCCGGAGGTTCCAGAGGTGGTGCAGGGCGTACGAGCGCCAGGGACGCCAGGCGTCCTCGGCTCCCGGTCCCGTGGCGAGGGCGGTGAGCGCGCGCCGGGCACCGGCGTCGCCCGGGAGGAAGACGTCCGGGTCGCCGAGCGCCCGCATCCGGATGTAGCCGGCGGTCCAGGGGCCGACGCCGCGCAGTGCGAGCAGCCGGCGCTCGGTGTCGTCGCGGTCGGCGCCCGGGTCGAGGCGCACGGTGCCGTCCGCGAGGGCCGTGGCGACGGTGCGCAGGGTGGTCGCGCGGGCCTCGGGCATGCCGGCGGACTCCGCGGCGGCCAGGGCGGCGGGTTCCGGGAAGAGATGGGTGAGCGTGCCGTCCGGGGCGGCGAGCGGGGTGCCGTGCGCGGCGACGAGCCGGGCCCCGAGGCGGGTCGCCGCCGCGACGGAGACCTGCTGGCCGAGCACCGCGCGCACCGCGAGCTCGTCCGCGTCCGCCGCTCCCGGTGAGCGCAGGCCCGGCCGGGCGGCGACCAGCGGGCGCAGCGCCGGGTCGGCGCCCAGCCGTTCGGCGACGGCGTCCGGGTCCGCGTCCAGGTCGAACAGGCGCCGTACGCGCTGGACGGCGGCGGCCAGGTCGCGCAGGTCGGTCAGGTGCAGTCGGCAGGCGAGCCAGCCGGCGGCGGCGCGGTGCGGTTCCTGGACCTCGGCGATGCCGGTGCCGTACGGGAGCCGCAGGGTGCGGCGGTAGGTCCGGGCGCCCGGGACGCCCGTCATCTCCTCGACGCCGGGGATCGCCCGGCGTTCGAGGAACGCGAAGACCTCGCGGGCGGCGTACGGGCCGCGGTGCGCCAGCCGGAGCGGGATGCCGCCCGGCTGCGGCTCCTCCCCCTTGGCCCGGGGCGCGCCCCGCAGGGCGGTGGGGGTCTGCGCGTAGATCTCGCGGATCGTGTCGTTGAACTGCCGCACGCTCGCGAAAACCGGCCGCGAACGCGGCCTCCGTGACCGGCAGTTCCGTGGTCTGCAACAGGACGCGCGCGGTGTGGGCGCGCTGGGCGCGGGCGAGGGCGACGGGGGCCGGCACCGAGCTCCTCGGTGAGCTGCCGGTGCACCTGGCGGGTGCTGTAGCCGAGCCGGTCCGCGAGGCCCTGGACGCCCTCGCGGTCCACGACGCCGTCGCCGATCAGCCGCATCGCCCGCCCGACGAGGTCGGCCCGCAGGTTCCACTCCGCCGACCCCGGCACGGCGTCGGGCCGGCACCGCCGGCACGCCCGGAACCCGGCGCCCTGCGCGGCGGCGGCCGACGCGTAGAAGCGGACGTTCCGCCGCTTGGGGGTGACGGCCGGGCAACTGGGCCGGCAGTAGATGCCGGTCGTGGCGACGGCGAAGAAGAAGGTGCCGTCGAAGCGGGCGTCTCGGCTGGAGACGGCTCGGTAGCGGAGGTCGTCGTCGGGGGTGGCGTTCACGTTTCCAGTGTGGAGCAGGTGGGCGGGTGCGACTGGCGGGAATCGGACGGTGGGGTTTTACTGCCCCTGGCCCGCCCTTTCACCGTTTCCCGGGGAGACCCCGGACCCCATTCGTCCTTCGGACGAAGTCCTCAAGCGCCGGACGGGCTGTTCAGCCCCGTCCGGCGTTTGAGGACAGCGCACGCAGCGTGCTGCTGCGGAAACGGTGAAAGGGCGGGGCGGGGCAAACCCCCCGGAGAACGCCTAGCGGCGCGAGCGGCCTCGCTTCAGATCCGCCGCCCGCTCCCCCTCGCCTGCCGCCGCTTCCACTCCCGCCGCATCTCCGCCCGCAGCACGCGCATCCGTCCGCGCCGCGATCCCGCGCGTTCTCCCGCAGCAGCTTGCGGTAGCTGTCGAGCCGGCGGTGGCCGAGCTCGCCGGACGCGACCGCCGCCGCGACCGCGCACCCCGGCTCCCCGTCGTGACCGCAGTCGTGGAAGCGGCACGCCGCCGCCAGCGACTCGACGTCCGGAGAACGCCCGGGCGACACCGGACGACGCGTCCCAGAGCCCCACCCCCCGCAGCCCCGGCGTGTCGATGAGCACGCCCCCGCCCGGCAGGGGCAGCGGCAGCAGGTTGCGCGTGGTGGTCGTGTGCCGTCCCTTCCCGTCGCGGTCCCGGATGGCCCCGCACGTCCTGCACGTCCTCGCCGACGAGCGCGTTGGCGAGCGTGGACTTGCCGGCCCCGGACTGGCCGAGCAGCACGCCCGTGCCCCCGGCGAGCAGCGCGGCGAGCTCGCCGACGCCCTCGCCCGTGGCCGAGCTGACGGCCAGCACCCGCGCGCCCCGCGGCGCCACCGCCCGCGTGTCGGCGAGGAGATGGGCGAGCGTCCCCGCGTCGGGCACGAGGTCCGCCTTGGTGAGGGCGACGACGGGCTCGGCGCCGGACTCCCAGGCCAGCGCGAGGAAACCGTTCGACGCGGCCGAGGTCGGGGTCGGCGGTGAGGGCGAACGCGATGACCGCCCGGTCCACGTTGGCGGCCAGGATCTGGCCGTCGGACCGCTTGGAGGAGGTGGAGCGCACGAAGGCACGTCCGGGCGCGGGAGCAGTGCCCGGACGTGGCCGGCGGTCAGGTCGACGGCCGCCCAGTCCCCGGTGCACATGATGCCGATCGGGTCACCGGTGGCGACGGGCGCGGCGTCGGCCCGGACGGTGCGGACGCCGGTGCCGTCGGCGGAGGCGACGACGACGTCGCAGTGCCCGCGGTCGACGCGGACGATCCGGCCGGGTACGAGGCCCCGGACGGCGAAGGGGGCGTGGCTGTCAGCGAAGCCCTCGTCCCAGCCGTAGGCGGTGAGGGGGTGAGCAGCGGTGGACACAGTGGTGTTCCTTCGGAAGGAGGGAGGAGGTGGTGCGGTACGCGGGGATCCCTGTGAAGACCGTCATCGCGATCTCACCTCCTGCTTCCGAAGAGTCCGAATGGTCCGGGAGGACTTCGGGAGGACTCTACGCATGCGAAAGGGCGCGGGGCGAAGGGTTTTCCACCCTTCGCCCCGCGCCCGGCCGGATAGCGGAGCCGCTACTCCTTGCGGTGCTTCCCGCCCTTCTCCCCCTTCACGTGCTGCAGCCGCGTCCGCACGTCCTCCGGCGGCAGGAACTGCGCCCAGCGCTCGGGGAACTCCGAGGGCGGCACCCGGTCCTGCCCCGGCCACGCCGTCGTCCTCCCCCGCCTCGGCGGGGTCGGCGGGGTCGTCCTCGTACTCGTGGACCATCGCCAACGCGGCCCGCTCCGCCACCGTCCGGGCTGCGGCGGCCGCGCGCTGCCGGTCGACGTCGGCGCGGGCGGCGGCGGTGGCGACGGACGGCCACACCCGGTCCATGGCCGCGTTGACCGCCGCCCCGACGAGCACCGCGAAGGCCGAGACGCCGATCCACAGCAGGACGGCGACGGGCGCGGCGAGCGAGCCGTAGATCGTGGGGCCCTCCACGGTGTGGGTGAGGTAGATGCGCAGCAGGAAGCTGCCGAACACCCACATCGTCAGGGCCACGAGCGCCCCGGGGATGTCCTCCTGCCAGGGCGAACGCACCGGGACGGACACGTGGTAGAGCGTGGTGAGGAACGCGATGGACAGCACGATGACCACGGGCCAGTACAGGAACCGGACGAGGCCCTCGCTCCAGGGCAGGATGCTCACCATCGTCTCCGGGCCGATGACCATCAGCGCGCAGCACCACCGCCCCGATGAGCAGGGCGACGATGTAGAGCAGGAAGGCGAGCAGCCGGGTGCGGACGATGCCGCGCTTGCCCTCCAGCCCGTACATGATCGTGATGGTCTCGATGAAGACGTTCACAGCCCGCGAGCCGGACCACAGGGCGATGGCGAAGCCCAGGGAGACGATCTCCGGGCGGCGGCCGCCCTTGTCCACGTCGTGCAGCAGCGGCTTGGTGATGTCCTCGACGCCGCGGTCGGAGAGGACGGCCGCCGAGGCCCTGATGATGTTGTTCTTCAGGCTCTCGATGGTGTGGGTGCCCGTCCAGTCGTCCAGGTATCCGAGGAGGCTGATGAGGGCGAGGAGCAGGGGCGGCAGCGAGAGCAGGGTGAAGAAGGCCGCTTCCGCGGCCAGTCCCGTGACCCGATATTCCATGCAGGAGTTGACGGTGTCCTTGAGGAGCAGCCACGCCATCCTGCGTTTCGAAACGTTCCGGTACAGGGCCCGGGCTCGGTGGAGCCGGCCCTTCCGTGGCCCCCGGTGGTTCATTTGTCGCTTCCTGCACGCGCTAACGGTATCCGCCTCCGACCGGTGTGTTCACCCGCCGAGGGGCCCGGACGGGCCGCCGGGAGGGCCGTGGTTGGGTGGGGCCATGAACGACGCGACGATCTCCGTGACCACCTGGTCCCTGCAGATGACCTCACCGGCCGATCCGGTCCCGCCCTCCGCTCCGGCCCCGGGACCGGAGATCCGGTTCGTCCGTGCCGAGGTGCCCTCGCCCGAATTCAGCCGGTACCTCTACACAGCCGTCGGCGGCGACTGGACGTGGACGGACCGGCTGCCGTGGTCGTACGAGCGGTGGCGCGCGCATCTGGAGCGGCCGGGCGTGGAGACCTGGGTGGCCTACGACCGGGGGACGCCGGCGGGCTACATCGAGATGGAGGCGCAGCCGGAAGGCGCGGTCGAGATCGTCTACTTCGGGCTGCTGCCCGCCTTCCAGGGCCGGGGCATCGGCGGGCACCTGCTGGCGTTCGGGACCGAGCGGGCCTGGGACCTGGCGGAGAGGTGGCCGGACCGGGAGCCGACGCGGCGGGTGTGGCTGCACACCTGCACCAAGGACGGCCCGCACGCGCTCGCCAACTACGAGCGGCGCGGCTTCCGGGTGTTCGCGACGGAGACGGCGGACGAGCCGGCCGTCGCCGCGCCGGGCCCCTGGCCGGGGGCGCACGACGGCCCGTACGACGGCGTGCCGGAAGGCGCGCACGAGGGCGCGGCCGTCTGACGCGCGGACGCGCCCCCGCGCCACCCCGTCCCATTCTCCGGGACGGGGTGTCTCACATTCCGGCAAATGGTGGACTGTTCCAAGACCTGCGTGCCACTCTTCCCTCATGTCACGAGCTGGGATTGCCTTGGTGAGCCGGCGTCACGTCGACCTCGGCCGCATGTTCAGCGCCATCTGTCCGGCGGGCTGACAGCCGCAGCACCACCGTTCCCCACCGCCGTCCCCGTCGTCGTGGACGGACGTGTTCCTGTTCGCCCCCTCCGGTCCGCAAGTGCGCACAGCTCCACGCTCTTTGGCGTCCATCCGCAGGTGACAGGCGTGCCCTTGTGCGCCACCGACCCGCCCCCGCACCGCCCGGCACCGCCGCAGCAGGACAGCAGCAGCACCTCCCGAAGGACGGATCGCCATGCCTGCCACCCCGAAGTCCCCCGCCGCCGGCGAAGCGGCGGCCCGCCGGAAGACCGGCCGCCACCGAGGCGAAGGCCAGTGGGCCGTGGGCCACTTCACCCCGCTCAACGGCAACGAGCAGTTCAAGAAGGACGACGACGGTCTCAACGTACGGACACGAATTGAGACGATCTACTCGAAGACGGGTTTCGACTCGATCGACCCCGCCGACCTGCGCGGCAGGATGCGCTGGTGGGGGCTGTACACCCAGCGCAGGCCCGGCATCGACGGCGGGAAGACGGCCATCCTCGAGGACGCCGAACTCGACGACAAGTTCTTCATGCTGCGGGTGCGCATCGACGGCGGGCGGCTGACCACCGGGCAGTTGCGGGTGATCGGCGAGATCTCCCAGGAGTTCGCCCGCGGCACCGCGGACCTCACCGACCGGCAGAACATCCAGTACCACTGGATCCGCATCGAGGACGTCCCCGAGATCTGGCGGCGGCTGGAGGCGGTCGGCCTGTCCACCACGGAGGCATGCGGCGACACGCCCCGGGTGATCCTGGGCTCCCCCGTCGCCGGCATCGCCGAGGACGAGATCGTCGACGGCACCCCGGCGATCGACGAGATCCACCGCCGTTTCGTGGGCAATCCCGACTTCTCCAACCTGCCCCGGAAGTTCAAGTCGGCCGTCTCCGGCTCCCCGTTGCTCGACGTGGCCCACGAGATCAACGACGTCGCCTTCGTCGGCGTCCGCCACCCCGAGCACGGCCCGGGCTTCGACGTCTGGGTGGGCGGCGGGCTGTCCACCAACCCCAAGATCGGTGTCCGGCTGGGCGCGTGGGTTCCGCTGTCCGAGGTGCCGGACGTCTTCGGCGCGGTCATCGGGATCTTCCGCGACTACGGCTACCGGCGGCTGCGCACCCGCGCCCGGCTGAAGTTCCTCGTCGCCGACTGGGGGGCGGAACGATTCCGCGAGGTGCTGGAGAAGGAGTACCTCGGCCGCCCGCTCCTCGACGGCCCCGCGCCCGAGGTGCCCGTCGAGCGCTGGCGCGACCACGTGGGCGTGCACCGTCAGAAGGACGGCCGCTACTACGTCGGCTTCGCCCCGCGCGTCGGCCGGGTGGACGGCAGCACCCTCACGAAGATCGCCGAACTGGCCGAGGAACACGGCTCCGGCCGCCTCCGCACCACGGCCGAGCAGAAGATGATCGTGCTCGACGTGGAGGAGGACCAGGTCGCCTCCCTCAGCGCCGGACTGGAGGCGCTGGACCTGCGCGTCTCCCCGTCCCCCTTCCGGCGCGGCACGATGGCCTGCACCGGCATCGAGTTCTGCAAGATCGCGATCGTGGAGACCAAGGCGCGCGGCGCGTCCCTCATCGACGAACTGGAGCGACGGCTCCCGGAGTTCGACGAGCCGCTCACCATCAATCTCAACGGCTGCCCCAACGCCTGCGCCCGCATCCAGGTCGCGGACATCGGTCTCAAGGGCCAGCTCGTCCTCGACGACGACGGCCGGCAGGTCGAGGGCTACCAGGTGCACCTGGGCGGCGCGCTCGGGCTCCAGGCCGGCTTCGGCCGCAAGGTCCGCGGCCTGAAGGTCACGTCGGACGGGCTGCCCGACTACGTCGAGCGCGTACTGCGCCGCTACCTCGAACAGCGCACGGACGGCGAGCGGTTCGCGGCGTGGACCGCCCGGGCCTCGGAGGAGGACCTCTCATGAGCTGGGAGAACCGCCCAGCGGTAGCTGGGGGGAGCGCGCGCCGTCCCCTTCCACTGCCCCTACTGCGCCGACGAGGACCTGCGCCCCCACGAGAGCGGCCACGGCGCCTGGGAGTGCGCCGCCTGCAACCGCGCGTTCCAGCTGAAGTTCCTCGGGCTGCTCGCCCGGCGCACCGCCCCGGGAGGCCCGCATGAGCAGCCTTGAGCAACTCGCCCTGCGCGCGGGCCGGGAGCTGGAGGACGCCCCCGCCCTGGAGATCCTGCGCTGGGCCGCCGACACCTTCGGCGGGCGCTTCTGCGTCACCTCCTCCATGGAGGACGCCGTCGTCGCCCACCTCGCCTCCCGCGTCCGGCCCGGCGTGGACGTCGTCTTCCTGGACACCGGCTACCACTTCCCCGAGACCATCGGCACCCGCGACGCCGTCGAGGCGGTGATGGACGTCCGCGTCCTGACCCTCACCCCCGTGCAGACGGTGGCCGAACAGGACGCCGAGCACGGCCCGAAGCTGCACGACCGCGACCCGGACCTGTGCTGCGCCCTGCGCAAGGTCCGACCGCTGGAGGCCGGGCTGGCCGGCTACGACGCGTGGGCGACCGGGCTGCGCCGCGACGAGTCCCCGACCCGGGCGGACACGCCCGTCGTCGGCTGGGACGCCCGGCGCGGCAAGGTCAAGGTGGCGCCGATCGCCCGCTGGACCCAGGACGACGTGGACGCCTACGTCGCCGAACACGGCGTGCTCGTCAACCCGTTGCTGATGGACGGCTACGCGTCGGTCGGCTGCGCACCCTGCACCCGCCGGGTGCGCGAGGGCGAGGACGCCCGGGCCGGCCGCTGGGCCGGTCTGGCCAAGACCGAGTGCGGACTGCACGGATGACCGAGACGGAACCCGGAGGGAACCGGATGACGGGTGCCACGGTGTGGCTCACCGGCCTGCCGAGCGCGGGCAAGACGACGATCGCCCGCGCGCTGGCCGGCCGGCTGCGCGACGAGGGCCGCCGGGCGGAGGTGCTGGACGGCGACGAGATCCGCACGTTCCTCTCCGCCGGGCTGGGCTTCTCCCGCGCCGACCGGGACACCAACGTCCAACGGATCGGCTTCGTCGCCCGGTTGCTCGCCGCGCACGGCGTCACCGTCCTCGTCCCCGTCATCGCGCCGTACGCGGACTCCCGCGAGGCGGTGCGCAAACGGCACCTGGAGCACGGCACGCCCTACGTCGAGGTGCACGTGGCGACGCCGCTGGAGGTGTGCGCGGAGCGCGACGTGAAGGGCCTGTACGCGCGGCAGGCGAAGGGCGAGATATCCGGACTGACCGGCGTGGACGACCCGTACGAGGCCCCGGACGCCCCGGACCTGCGGCTGGCCGCGCACGGCCGGACGGTGACGGAGTCGGCGGACGCGGTGTACGGACTGCTGGCGGGGAAGGGGCTCCTGTGACCACCGACAGCCCCTACGTCCTCTCTCACCTGGACGTCCTGGAGTCGGAGGCGGTGCACGTCTTCCGGGAGGTGGCGGGCGAGTTCGAGCGCCCGGTGATCCTCTTCTCGGGCGGCAAGGACTCCGTCGTCATGCTGCACCTGGCGCTCAAGGCCTTCGCCCCCGCCCCGCTGCCGTTCGCCCTGCTGCACATCGACACCGGGCACAACTTCCCCGAGGTGCTGGCCTACCGCGACCGCACGGCCGCCCGCCACGGGCTGCGCCTGCACGTCGCGTCCGTCCAGGAGTTCATCGACGACGGGCGGCTGCGCGAGCGCCCCGACGGCACCCGCAACCCGCTGCAGACCGTCCCGCTGCTCGACGCCATCGGAACGCACCGCTTCGACGCGGTCTTCGGCGGCGGACGCCGCGACGAGGAGAAGGCCCGCGCCAAGGAACGGGTCTTCTCCCTGCGGGACGAGTTCGGCGGCTGGGACCCGCGCCGCCAGCGCCCCGAGCTGTGGCAGCTCTACAACGGCCGGCACTCCCCCGGCGAGCATGTCCGCGTCTTCCCGCTGTCCAACTGGACGGAGCTGGACGTGTGGCAGTACATCGCCCGCGAGCGGATCGAGCTCCCGGAGATCTACTTCGCGCACCGGCGCGAGGTCTTCCGCCGCGACGGCATGTGGCTGACCGCCGGCGCCTGGGGCGGGCCCGAGGACGGCGAACCGGTGGAGAAGCGCCGGGTGCGCTACCGCACCGTCGGCGACATGTCCTGCACGGGTGCCGTCGAGTCGGACGCCACGACGACCGACGCCGTGATCGCCGAGATCGCGGCCTCGCGTCTCACCGAGCGGGGCGCCACCCGGGCGGACGACAGGCTCTCGGACGCGGCCATGGAGGACCGCAAGAGAGAGGGCTACTTCTGAAGTCCCCTTCCGAAGCCCCGCCTCTTCGAGCCCCTTCACCCGTTTCATGAGCTCCAGGGACGAAGCATGACCACACCCGAGCACGCCGCCGCCACCACCCTGCTGCAATTCGCCACCGCAGGATCCGTCGACGACGGCAAGTCCACCCTCGTCGGGCGGCTGCTGCACGACTCCCGGTCCGTACTGGCCGACCAGTTGGAGGCCGTCGAGCACGCCTCCCGGAGCCGCGGCCACGACGCACCCGACCTGGCCCTGCTCACCGACGGGCTGCGGGCCGAGCGCGAGCAGGGCATCACCATCGACGTCGCATACCGCTACTTCGCCACCGCCCGCCGCCGGTTCGTCCTCGCCGACACCCCCGGACACGTGCAGTACACCCGCAACATGGTCACCGGGGCGTCCACGGCGGAACTCGCCGTGGTGCTGGTCGACGCCCGCAACGGCGTCGTCGAACAGACCCGCCGGCACGCCGCCGTTGCCGCCCTGCTGCGCGTCCCGCACGTCGTGCTGGCCGTCAACAAGATGGACCTCGTGGACTGGGCGGAGCCCGTCTTCGCCCGCATCGCCGAGGAGTTCGGCGCGTACGCCGCCTCGCTGGGCGTCCCCGAGGTGACGGCGATCCCGATCTCGGCGCTCGCGGGCGACAACGTGGTGACGCCGTCCGCGCACATGGACTGGTACGGCGGGCCGACCGTGCTGGAGCACCTGGAGACCGTCCCGGTCGTCGCCGACCCCACCGCCGACCCGGCCCGCTTCCCCGTGCAGTACGTCATCCGCCCGCAGACCGCCGAGCACCCCGACTACCGCGGCTACGCGGGCCGGATCGCCTCCGGCGTGCTCCGCGTCGGCGACCCGGTGACCGTCCTGCCCTCCGGCCGCACCAGCACGATCGCCGCCCTCGACGCGCTCGGCACCCCGGCCGACGTCGCCTGGGCCCCGCAGTCGGTGACCGTGCGCCTCGCCGACGACCTCGACGTCTCGCGCGGCGACCTGATCGCCCCCGCCGCCGACGCGCCCGTCCCGGTGCGCGACGTGGAGGCGACCGTGTGCCACGTGGCCGACCGGCCGCTGCGGACCGGCGACCGGGTGCTGCTCAAGCACACCACGCGCACGGTCAAGGCGATCGTCAAGGACCTCCCGTCCCGGCTGAACCTCGCCGACCTGTCCCAGCACCCCGCCCCGGACGAACTGGCCGCCAACGACATCGGCCGGGTCGTGCTGCGCACGGACGGGCCGCTGGCGCTCGACCCGTACGCCGTCTCCCGGCGCACCGGTTCCTTCCTGCTGATCGACCCGGCCGACGGCACGACGCTGACGGCGGGCATGGCGGGCGCGGCGTTCGGCGCGCCCGCGGAGGACGCGGCGGACGACGAGGGCTGGGACTTCTGACATGGGACCGCAGGACTTCTTCAGGGACTTCTTCACGGACTTCGACAAGAAGGGCGGCCGCGTGGGCAGCGGCGCCCTCGGCAGCGGACAGGGCGGAGTCGGCCGATGTGCGCGCTGACGCCCGTACCCCCCACCCCCGCCCAGGCCCGTCCGGACCGTCGAGAGGAAGCCCCCTCATGTCCGCCCCCGACCCGGCCCGCCGCGTACTCGCGGCCCTGGCCGCACTGCCGCTGCTGACCGCCGCGCTCACCGCCTGCGGCTACGGCTCCCAGGCCGCGAAGACGGACGCCAGGTCCACGGCCACGGAAGGGAGGAAGCTCTCCGCGGACACGGTCCGCATCGGCTACTTCCCCAACATCACGCACGCCACCCCCCTGGTCGGCGAGCAGGAGGGGATCCTGCAGAAGGAACTCGGCGGCACGAAGCTCAAGTCGGCCACCTTCAACGCGGGACCGTCCGAGATCGAGGCGCTCAACGCCGGTTCGATCGACATCGGCTGGATCGGCCCGTCGCCCGCCATCAACGGCTGGGCCAAGTCGAAGGGCAGGAGCCTGCGCATCGTCTCCGGCTCCGCCTCCGGGGGCGTCAGGCTCGTCGTCGACCCGAAGAAGATCGGCTCGCTCGACGACGTCAAGGGCAAGCGGATCGCGACCCCGCAGAAGGGCAACACCCAGGACGTCGCCTTCCTCAACTGGATCGCGGGCAAGGGCTGGAAGGTCGATCCGCAGAGCGGCAAGGGCGACGTCTCGGTGGTCCGCACGGACAACAAGGTCATCCCCGACGCCTTCAAGTCCGGCTCCGTGGACGGCGCCTGGGTGCCCGAGCCCACCGCGTCCAAGCTGGTCTCCGAGGGCGGCAAGGTGCTGCTGGACGAGTCCTCGCTGTGGCCGGACGGCAAGTTCGTGATCACCAATATGATCGTGTCGCAGAAGTTCCTGGCCGCACACCCGGACGTGGTCGAGGCCGTGCTGCGCGGCTCGGTGCGGACCAACGCCTGGATCGCCGCCCACCCGGACCAGGCGAAGGCCTCGGCCAACGAGGCGTTGAAGAGGCTCTCCGGCAAGGCGCTCCCGGCCGGGATCCTCGACCCGGCCTGGAAGTCGATCCGGACCCTCGACGACCCGCTCGCCTCGACGCTGCGGGCCGAGGCCGACCACGCCGTGGCCGCCGGGCTGCTCGACCGGCCCGACCTGTCCGGCATCTACGACCTGACCCTGCTCAACAAGGTGCTCGCGGCCGAGGGCAGGCCCGCGGTGAGCGCGGCGAAGCTCGGCAAGCAGTAGTGGCAGTGTCCGCCCACGGCAGTGTCCGCCCACGTACTCGGAGGTCCGGATGGCCCCGGCAACCATGACCACCTTGGACCACGCGGTCCGTCTCGACCACGTCGGCAAGAGCTTCGGACGCTCCGGTGACGGCCGTCCCGTGCTGGAGGACATCAACCTGACCGTAGGACCGGGGGAGTTCGTCTGCCTGCTCGGCGCCTCGGGCTGCGGCAAGTCCACCCTGCTCAACCTGGTCGCCGGGCTGGACCGGCCGACGGCCGGCACGATCGACGTGCCCGGCGGCCGCCCGGCGCTGATGTTCCAGGAGCACGCGCTCTTCCCCTGGCTGACCGCGGGCCGCAACATCGAGCTCGCGCTGCGGCTGCGCGGCGTCCCCCGGTCCGGGCGGCGGACGGAGGCCGAGCGGCTGCTCGACCTCGTACGGCTCGGCGGCTCGTACGGAAAGCGGGTGCACGAGCTGTCGGGCGGCATGCGCCAGCGCGTGGCCCTCGCCCGCGCCCTGGCCCAGGACAGCCGGCTGCTGCTGATGGACGAGCCGTTCGCCGCGCTCGACGCCATCACCCGGGACGTGCTGCACCACGAACTGGCCCGGATCTGGAGCGGGACGGAGCTGTCGGTGCTCTTCGTCACCCACAACGTCCGCGAGGCGGTCCGGCTGGGCCAGCGGGTGGTGCTGCTGTCGTCGCGGCCCGGCCGGGTGGCCAGGGAGTGGACGGTGGACCTGCCGCAGCCGCGCCGCATCGAGGACGCGGCCGTCGCGGAGCTGTCCGTGGAGATAACCGAGGAACTACGGGGGGAGATCCGCCGCCATGGCAAACACTGAGACCGTCCATCCGGACCTGGCCGGCCTGGAGGCCGGACTCGACGCGCTGGACGCCGTACAGGTCCGGCGCACCCCCTTCCGCCAGGTTCTGCTCCGCAAGGTGCTGCCCCCGCTGACCGCCGTGCTGCTGGTGCTCGCCGTGTGGAAGCTCCTCGTCGTCGCCGGGGTCACCGCCGACTACAAGCTTCCCGACCCCTCGGCGGTCTGGGGCAGCCTGCGCGAACTGTGGCTGAACGGGACGCTGTTCGACATCATCTGGACCAGCGTCTCGCGCGGCCTGCTCGGCTTCGCGGCCGCCCTCGCCATCGGCACACCGCTGGGGCTGCTGGTGGCCCGGGTGCCGTTCGTCCGGGCGGCGCTCGGACCGATCCTCTCCGGCCTCCAGTCCCTCCCCTCCGTCGCCTGGGTACCGGCGGCCGTCATCTGGCTCGGCATCACCGACGCCGCGATGTACGCCGTCATCCTGCTGGGCGCGGTGCCGTCGATCGCCAACGGGCTGGTCTCCGGCATCGACCAGGTCCCCCCGCTCTATCTGCGGGCCGGCCGGACGCTGGGGGCGACGGGGGCGCGGGGCGCCCGGTTCGTCCTGCTGCCGGCCGCGCTGCCCGGCTACATCGCCGGGCTCAAGCAGGGCTGGGCCTTCTCCTGGCGCTCGCTGATGGCCGCCGAACTCATCGCGTCCTCCCCGGACTTGGGGCTGGGCCTGGGCCAGTACCTGGAGAACGCGCGCACCGACTCCGACATGCCGGGCGTGCTGCTGGGGATCCTCCTCATCCTCTTCGTCGGCATCGCCATCGACCTGGCGGTCTTCAGCCCGCTGGAACGGCGGGTGCTGCGAACGCGGGGGCTGGCCGCGTGACGTTGGTACTCGTCGCCCACGGCAGCCGCGACCCCCGGCACGCGGCGACGGTCGCCGCGCTGCGCGCCGGGGTCGCGGCGCGGCGCCCGGACGTACGGGTCGAGTCGGGCTTCCTGGACTTCTGCACGCCGTCGGTGCCGGAGGTGCTGGCCCGGCTGGCGGCGGACGGGGTGCGGTCGGCGGTCGCGGTGCCGCTGCTGCTGACGCGGGCGTTCCACGCGCAGACGGACATCCCGGAGGTCCTCCTTTCCTCCTGCCCACCGTCGTTGACGGTCCGTCAGGCAGCCGTCCTGGGCCCGTCCCCCCTCCTCGTCACCGCCCTGGAACGCCGCCTCGCGGAGGCGGGGGTACGCGACCGTTCCCGAACGGGGGTGGTGCTGGCGGCGGCGGGCACGTCCGACCCCCGGGGGCTGGCCGTGGTCGAGGACGTCGCCCGCCGCTGGCAGCACACCGGTTGGCGAGCGGTGCGCTGCGCCTACGCCTCGGCCTCCGGCCCGCGCACGGAGGAGGCGGTACGCGCACTGCGGGCGTCCGGGTGCGAACGGGTCGCCGTGGCCCGCTACGTCCTGGCCCCCGGCCGACTCCCGGACCGCATCGCGGCGGGGGCGCGGGAGGCGGGGGCGGATGCGGTGACGGATGTGCTGGGGGCGGGGAGGGAGGTGGTGTCGGTGGTGCTGCGGCGGTATGAGGAGGCGTTGGAGCTTTCGTCCCCGCGCTCCGCCCCTTCACCGCCAGATGCTCACCGCTGTCGCTGTGAACATCGAGCGCCTCAGCGGTCTACCCCCGGCTGACGCGCCCCGCCCCGTCCGTCGGCCGCCTTCAGAACTTCCTGGGCCGGAAGGAAATCCCTCGGATGAAGTCCTGGCAGGCTGCCAGCAGTTGACCTTGACGTCGCCAAGGTCCCCGACAGAGTCAAGCTGCGGACTTCACCCGGAGAGCGCTGCGGGGTCGAGGGCGGCCCAACGTCCCAGTCGCACGCAGCGCTGACATCAGGGTGCAGGGCGGAGCCCCCCAACTGCGCGGAGCGCGGGTCGACGCGCCCCGCGCGCAGCGGGAGGACTCAGCCCTACCATCCGCCTCAACTGGTCGCAGAATGCAGAGATTCCGCACGGTCTTTGAGCGCCTGGTTGAACTGTTCAAAACCCAGCGCGGTCGAGTCCAGCTTGCTCCCCATCAGCGCCGGCAGCACGCCGGAGAACGTCTCCTTGTGGTCAAAAGAGGTTCCTCTGCCGGTCTCGGTCAGGATGAACTCGTGCATACCGTCGAAAATCCCGGGTACCAGCAGCCTGCCAATCCACCGCAAGTGCCTGCCCGGATCGGCGACGAGCACCTTCGGCTTAAACGACATCGCGCGGGCGCCACTTTGCCGTAGGGTGATAGCGAGCCGCTCACCCGGTTTGGCACGACCCGCCGCTTTGACCATGAACGGGTTCCATTCAACATACCTGTCGAAACTGACGAGCACATCCCAAACCAGGGATACGGGTGCAGAAATTTTCACGTTTGTTTCAACAACACGCATTGGACTGAATCCTTCGATTCGGTGAGGGACTCTGTAGAAGCCACTGCGATCACTTGCTGCCTGCGGAGCGTGTTGACCCCGGAAAATCACAATTCGCCACCCGGCGAGGCCATGCGCCTGAACATGCCTGGCCGTGACGACCTGAACCAGGAGGCAAGGTTCCTGGCCCAGATAAGTCGAGCCTTCCATCGTTCCACAGTCGTCAACGACTTCCTGTCAGCTCACCCTACTTCTGACGACCAATCGACATCCACCCGATGACGTGAGACTGACCGCAAGGGCACCCTCTTTGCGTGATTTGCCGCCCTGTCTCGCACGCAGAGGCCTCTGTTTCCTTGGGACGTACACAATGATGGCCGCCATACGCAAGCCCCGGCATCCGCACTGACACCTCGGCGTGTTTCGGCGTAATAGATTTTTACGGAGGAGGGTTGGGGGGGGCGGGGAGACTCACCTCTCCCGCGCGCCTCCGGCGCGCAAGCGCTCCACCTGCCCCAACCCCACCTCCGACCCCCGCCGCAAAAACTCCTCGATCACCACGAGTTGCTCGTCCGGGAACGAGGCCAGCAGCTCCCGGAACGCCCGCCCCGGCCCCTCCCACGCCTCCCCCAGCCTCCCGACCGCATCGGCCGCGAGGACGACCAACGCCCGCCGCCGGTCCGCCGGATCGGCCCGCCGCTCCGCGAACCCCGCCTTCTCCAGCCGGTCCACGAGCCGCGTCGCGGCCCCCGGCGTCAGGCCGGTCAGCCGGGCGATCTCCCCCGTGCCCAGCGGCCGGTCCTCCATCTCCAGCAGGCTCAGGCACTGCAGATCCGTGGGGTGCAGCCCCATCCGTGAGGCCATGGCCTGGTTGAACAACGCGTAGACCGCGTAGTGCCGCCGGCTCTCCGCCTTGACCCGCGCCACCAGTTCGCCCCGGTCCGCCACCGGACACCTCCACCGCTCCACCACGATCAAATTTACTTGCGCGGCGCGATCTTTGCGCGACACAATATTTCCGCGACGCACTCTTCCGTCGCCCCACGCATCCTACGAAAGGCACGCCCCCCACCATGACGACCCTCGTCACCGGCGCCCGCGGCCGCGTCGGCAGCACCCTGATCGAGCTCCTGCACGCCCGCGGCCTGCCGGTCCGCGCCGCCTCCCGGGCCCCGGAGAAACCGACGGACCTCCCGACGGACGTACCCCGCGTCCGCTGCGCGCTCGACGACCCGGAGACGTTCCCCGCCGCGCTCGACGGCGTCACCTCCGTCTTCCTCTACGCGGACGCCTCCCGCATCGACGACTTCCTCGCCGCGGCCGCCACCGCCGGGCGTCCGGCACATCGTGCTGCTGTCGTCGTCCTCCGTGCTCGTCCCGGACCCGGCCGCCGACCCCATCGCCCGCGGCCACTGGGCCGCCGAACAGGCCCTGGCCGCCTCGCCGATCACCTCGACGTTCCTGCGGCCGGGCGCCTTCGCCACCAACGCGCTCGCCTGGCCCCACGCCCTCCGGGCCACCGGCACCGTCCGCCTCCCCGTCCCCGACGCCCACGCCGACCCGATCCACGAACGCGACCTGGCCGAGGCCGCCCTCGCGGTCCTCACCGACCCGGAGCCGCGCGGCGGCGCCCCACCACCTCACCGGCCCGGAGTCGCTCACCTTCCGGGAGCAGCTCGCCGTCGTCGCCCGGATCACGGGCACGGCCGCCGAGGCCGAGGCCGTCGCCCCCGAGGAGTGGAAGCGGGGG
>NZ_BAAAXZ010000030.1:0-16743 GCF_039535865.1 Streptomyces thioluteus | reverse complement strand
TATCAGTGCAGAGCGCGAAGGCTATCTAGGGACAGCTGCGCGAGATAGGGTGGCAGGGGGCGTACCGAGCAAGGGTCCGTCGCGCCAAGCGCATGGCGAGGACTGGAAGCACGGATTAACCCCACCGTGGCCCGGCGCAGCTGGGAGGCCCACGCGGTGACGACATCCCATGAAAGGCCACGTAGGCAGACATGCACCGGGTTGGCACCCCACGAGGCCGCTATGACTTACGAGAGTCACCGCCGGGCCCCCGAGGCGCGTCCGGCGGCCCGGATGTGCGGCCCGAGCGCCTAGCACGGCCGTATCTCCGCGAAGATCGGAGCCGAGTCAGCGTCCACACAGGAGCCCAGCTTGCCAAGGTTCCCAGGTTCAGGTGGCGCTGCCACCGTGCGGGAAGACGGCACAGTGCCGGCGGTTGGCGCACAATAAGACAAGGGCACTGGCTACGAATTCACGAGGAACGAGAAGGCCAAGACAATGGAAAGGCCGAAAGCCCAGTGAGAGGCGCAATGATTCTCGCCGACGTGCTCAGACGATAGAAGAGGAGACGGGAGCACGATCACGACACTCGCTCCTGGCGTAGATATAAGGAGGCGGCACGAGCACAGCGCACACGACCTATCGCAGGAAATCCAGGTATGTGTGAGATGAAGGTCGCGGAGGTACCACCGGCCATACTGTCGATTGACGCTCCAACCACGAAGAACAGTGACCCAAAGACATCGCCACCATGTACCAGCGACCACAGCGTGCCAAGTGGCATCAAGCATACTACCACCAAGCGCACTGCGCTGGTTGTTGAAGGAGCAGCCGAGCACGGCAGCATTCAGGCAGATGCGTACGGGAGATCCTCTACGCCCTCTCGAGACCAGGTAGTACCAGTTGATGGCCGAGCGGAGTTCTGCTCGCCACGGTCACAAGGCAGTTTACGATCGACGGCGCCCCTCGGGAGGGCCTTCGAGGACCTTCTGCGGACAAAGGAGGCGCTATGGATGGACCGGCCGAGAAACGGCTCTACCCAAAAACAGGCCGGGACGGGGAGTGTCACGTCCAGGCGGTGTCCAGGACAGGCCCGTCAAGAGCACAGAGTCACAGAAGGAGTAGAGTTAGTGACGTACTGCTCCAGAGACAGGGCACTATCAAGAAAGGCGCACGCCAGGCACAGTACGCCCTACCCTCCGAGGTCACGATCCTTACAGGACGTCGCTCGAGCGCGACTGTGTACGGCCAGTACGGCCCTCGTCACGCGCCGCAGGAATTTTACGAATGTCGACGGCCGGAGGTCTCCCCCGCGCGCATGGGCCGACTCACTCACACGTACCGCGTGCAACCGTCTTCCCGAGGGGTCACAGAGAACCAGCCCGACCGCCCCCGCGCGTGCGGACCGCGGAAGATCTCAGTGTGCCCCGAGCGACCTAGTCCACGGTCCGTGATGTATTGTTTTTTTTTTTTTTTTTCTTGTTCTCACAGTACTCTTTTTTTGTCTGAGTTTAATTTTTTTTCGAGGACCCTCGGCCACCGCACCGTGACGAGGCCTGGCCTGAAGCCCAGCAGGCGGTCCGAGGCCGAGATATCATTCCTATCGAAGGCCAAGCGAGACGAGAACTGCACGGTTGAACCTATGATAGTATGGCACAAATCCGCCGCCCGCGAGTACCTCTATCCAGCAACCCAGGCGACGGGAAGCAACCTGCAGCACGATCGCCGGAAGGCGTGTGAAGAGCCGGGGTGATGCCGCCCAGGTTCCAGGGGATAGAAGACGAGTAACCATCATGTGGTGGAGACATACCGGATTCAAGTTCGGCACAGCAGCGGTGACAGCAGCCACACCGACGCATGTCATCGGCACCTCCGCATGCCGCCATCGCTCTGACGGCATGACGCACTGCCACACAGAGCTCGTTAGGAGTAACACGCGCACAGACCCAGTACACGCTGCCGGATTGGACACGAGCATGAACGAAGCTGCTCAACAGTAGTCGTACGCGCCTCGAACAGCTATCTCACGCCGCACCCCGAGTTGTCCATTATACGCGACCATCTACCGGGCTCCGGCACACGAACTCGCGGTACTCCGTTACGCCGTCGAGGAGAGGGCGAGCAAAGCCGCACAGCCAACCCACGTGATGGTTGAGAGGGACTCGGCTAGGCGCCTGAGGACTTCGATCTAGAACCGCAACATTGTCGGTTGTACTTCTCAGGCCGGCAGTCACATCAGCAGATGCCGACCGTCGTGTCTCCCCGTCATGAGGAACACCGTTAGTGTCTAATCCAGCCTGGGAAGGCACGCAGCGTCCACGCGCCATCTATACCAGGGCCCACTCCGGCGATGGAGCAGCCAAGCTCCGCAAGGAGCCCAGTGAGCGGACGGGTAAAGACAGCGTCAGCTCGCCCGCCTCGCCGGCCGCCCGCCCAGGGCCAGAGAACTGATAGCGACGGCGGGATCACTGCACGAAGTGCGACAAGGAGAGACGGACACGTGGTACGGACACATAGCCAGTCTCCACGCCACAAGAGAGCGCCGCAGCGCGTCGCGTCCTGGATTCGTAGAGCCGGGCAGCACAGAAGACCGCGCCACGCGTCGAGCGGCCACGTGCGCGGTGATGTTCACGCACACGAAGCACGTCGAGTACGGGCCAGCACCTCGCGCCCGTCTCGGGAAGGCCGCAGCAGGGTGACCGAAGGGCGGACCGGGACTCCGACTACGGTGCGCAACGTGCTCGACGCGCCGCCACAGGGAACCACTCCACTAGATTACGATCATGCCGTTCCCAGACACGTCTCCGAACCTCCCACACGAACTTCTCGGGCCGCGAGCGCGCCGATGCCGGCTAGAACACAGCGCCACAGCATGCCATAGCATCACAACAAGGACCCAGGGACGCACATGGCATGCGCGAGCCAAGTATCCCTGACAGTCAACGCGCCGGGTAGACGGACAGATGTCCGCAGGGCCAGTCTCGTCTCGCCGGTCCCTTCGAGCCACGAGACCCTGGCGACGGCCGCTCCACTGTCACAGCAACGCAACGTACACAGTCTGGGGGTCTCAATAACGAAGACGATCAGCCGGCAACGTATGTCGCAAGCACTACGTTGAGCGTAAGAGCAGGCCGCGTTCCCATCCCTCCTGTATCGGGGTGGAGCAGCGTCCACGACCCGACGAGGATTCAACCGCCGTCGAAGCCGGCGGGCGAGATGCCACGCGTCAGCGACTTTACGACGGCGTAACACGGGCGAATTGACGCGCACGGCACCACACATGTCCACCGCGGCCGGGCGTTCAGTGCCGAGCACAGAGACGCCACCGAGTGAACCACAAGCCTCGCACCGACCAGAAGTCCCGCCCCCAAAGGTCGGTGAGGACCCAGCTCCGCGGGTCTGACCACCACACCCCCCTCTCTAAGACCGCTGCGAGGATCGACCCGGCGCACAGCAGCTCGGCCACCAGACAGCTCCATAAGGCCGTCGAGGCGGGGAGGAGGCGTGCAACATGCGATCGGGAATTGGTGAAAGAAACGACGCAAGTGGAGCTTACAACGGCCATGCGGCCCTTTCAGCGGCGGTGGCTAGCAAACAAACGCACGGGAGTTGCCGTAGAGGTCAGGCTCACTCCGTCGCCGCCTCCAGCCAGGTGTGTCGCGTCACCGACGTCCCGCGCACCGGATGTCGGTGCGCGGATGTAGTACACTGTCGCACACCAGCTAAGCGCGCAACACCGGAGCTGTTGGGTCCGGGGCGCCTCCATTCCCTGACGCGAGTAGGCGGGAGCGTGAGGCGGGATCACGATCAGCCGCGCGTGACCCACGGTCGGGCCACGGGGACAGGCGTGCACGCTGGGTGACGTGCACCGCCTCATACGAACATTCACTCCGAGCAGACACCACAGGTGTGAGCACTCAGACTTCTGGGCCGTGTGCTAGCTGCATGGGGCTGTGCGCACGTGGGCGGTGTCACAGAGGAAGCGGCGGCGACGGCGCTCCACCGGGTGGCCGTCGTCGGGGTCTCGCTCGCCCTGTGCCTGGTGCTGGCGCTGCGGCGGCGCGCGCCCGAGAAGATGCTGCTGCTGGCGACGGTCGCCGGGCTGGCGCAGCTGGCGTTCGACGTCCAGTTCAACATCTACGACCTCCCGATGCTGATCGTCGTCTACACGGCCGCGTCCGGCACGACCGCTGGGGCGTCCCGGTTCGCGCTGGTGGGCGGGCTGGCGGCGCCGTTCCTGTACTGGTGGCGCTGGCCGGACGTGACCAGCGACAAACCTCACCCACGAGATCTTCAACCACGCCTTCGCCGCCCTCCCCTTCCTCCTCGCCTGGGTCCTCGGCGACCGGATGCGCACCCGCCGGGCCTACTGGGCCCAGCTGGAGGAGCGCGCCGAGCGGCTGGAGAAGGAGCGCGAGCAGCAGTCGAAGATGGCCGTCGCCGCGGAGCGCGCGCGCATCGCCCGCGAGCTGCACGACGTCGTCGCGCACAACGTGTCGGTCATGGTGGTGCAGGCCGACGGCGCCGCGTACGTCCTCGACTCCTCGCCCGAGACGGCCAAGCAGGCGCTGGAGACGATCTCCGGCACCGGGGCGCCAGGCCCTCGCCGAGATGCGCCGCCTGCTCGGCGTGCTGCGCTCGGAGGAGGGCGCCCCGTCCGGCGGCGAGTACGTCCCGCAGCCCGACGTGGAGCAGATCGACGAGCTCGTCGAGCAGGTGCGCGGGGCCGGGCTGCCGGTCGAGTACAAGATCGAGGGCAGCGCCCGGCCGCTGCCCAGCGGCGTGGAGCTGACGGCGTACCGGATCGTCCAGGAAGCGCTCACCAACACCCGCAAGCACGGCGGGCCGGACGTCGGTGCCAGCGTGCGGCTCACCTACTTCGACGACGGGCTCGGGCTGCTCGTCGAGGACGACGGCCGGGGCGCGCAGCACGAGCTCTACGAATCGGGCGGGGCGGACGGGATGGGGCACGGCCTCATCGGGATGCGCGAGCGCGTCGGCATGGTCGGGGGCACGCTGGATGCGGGGCCGCGGCCGGGCGGCGGCTTCCGGATCAGCGTGCTGCTGCCGGCCCGGCCGGGGCGCTGAGCGCTCGCCCTTCCTCTCGCTTCGCTCCTCTCGCTCCTCCTCGTTCTCGGAAAGGGACTCTCTGCATGACGATCCGCGTGATGCTCGTCGACGATCAGGCGCTCCTGCGTACCGGCTTCCGCATGGTGCTGGCCGCCCAGCCGGACATGGAGGTCGTCGCCGAGGCCGGTGACGGCGCGGAGGCGCTGGACGTCCTGGCCGCGACGGCGGTGGACGTGGTGCTGATGGACGTCCGCATGCCGCGGATGGACGGGGTGGAGGCGACGCGGCGCATCTGCCTCCGGGAGAACGCACCGAAGGTGCTCATCCTGACCACCTTCGACCTCGACGAGTACGCCTTCTCCGCGCTGAAGGTCGGGGCGAGCGGCTTCATGCTCAAGGACGTGCCGCCGGCCGAGCTGCTGGGCGCGATCCGCGCCGTCCACAGCGGTGACGCGGTGGTGGCCCCGAGCACGACGCGGCGGCTCCTCGACCGCTTCACCCCGATGCTGCCCGGGACCGCCCCCAAGTCGGCCGACACGCAGATCGGGCGGCTGACGGACCGGGAGCGGGAGGTGATGCTGCTGGTGGCGCAGGGGCTGTCGAACGGGGAGATCGCGGGGCGGCTGGTGCTGTCGGAGGCGACGGTGAAGACGCACGTGGGGCGGATTCTGACGAAGTTGGGCCTGCGGGACCGGGTGCAGGTGGTGGTGATGGCGTACGAGAGCGGGCTGGTGCGGGCGGGCGGGGGCGGGTTGTAGCCCCCTGCTCGTAGCCCCCTGCTCGTAGCCCCCTGCTCGTAGCCCCCTGCTCGTAGCCCCCTGCTCGTAGCCCCCTGCTTGTGGCCCCTAGCGGAGTACGCCCTCCAGGAAGTCGCTCCCCAGCCGGGCCACCACCGTCAGGTCCAGCTGGTGGAGCACGTACCGGCCGCGGCGCCGGGTGGTGAGCAGCCCGGCCTTCTTCAGCACCGCGAGGTGCCGGGACGCCTCCGGCGCGCTGATGCCGTGCTCGGTGGCCAGCTCGCCGGTGGTGCAGGCGCTGCGCGCCAGCCAGCGGCACATGCGCAGGCGCATCGGGTGGGCCAGGGCCTCCATGCGCAGCTTGAGCAGTCCCAGCGAGGCCGGATCCGGCAGTTCGGGCGTGCCGACCGGATAGTGGATCACTGGCCGCCAGCCCGGCGCGGACAGGACGAGCAGGTGCGGCCAGCCCAGGGAGGAGGGGACGAGCGTGATGCCCGGGCCCACCGCGGGGTCCAGGGCCGTGGCGCGGCCGGAGGACAGCTTGTCGACGGTGATGCGGGTCCCGCGGTCGTCCACCGACACCGCGGGCGACACCTCGGCCAGCGCCTCGCGCAGCCCGCGGCGGCGCAGTACCTCCGTCTTGTGCCGCACGTCCGTCGCGAGCTGGACGCCCACCCGGCGCCAGACGTCCCCGAAGAACGCCTGCTCGCAGTCCTCCATCAGGCGCCGCACCCAGGCCCGTACCCCGGGCGGGTCCTCCAGCAGCCGCTGGGCGAACACCACGTTCCGCGGGCCGCGGGCCGCCGCGCGCTCCAGGGTGAGGGCGCGGGACCGTTCGTCGTGCAGCGGCGAGCCGACGGAGGCGTCCGCGTAGTAGCCGGAGCAGGAGACGTCGAGGGCGGCCTCGACGAACCGCTCGTCGTCCAGCCGGTCGAGCATGTCCAGGTCGTCCGCGAGCGTGGCGCCCGCCCTGCCCTCGGCCGAGGGCAGGGCCGCCAGCGGCAGGAAGATGTCGGAGAAGACCGACCCCCACAGGAAGTCCGCCTCGCAGAGCCGGTCGGCGAGGTCGGGTTTCAGCCCTGCGGCCGTCGCGGTCACCCAGCCGTGCAGCCCGGGGTGGTGCGAGGGCTCGGCGAGCACGTGCAGGGCATGACCCAGCTCGGCCAGGGGCGACGCGGCGAACAGCACGCGGTCGGGCGGCAGGCCCGCGATGTCGATCGTCACGCTCATGTGTCTCATTCTGGGCCTCCCGTGACGGGCGCGTTGATCATTTGACGGTCCTCGTCAATCCACGGGCCACGGAGGGTGGACGGGGCGCACGGTGAGGGCATGAACGCGACCCAGCAGCACATGCTCGACAGCTACCGCGCCCTTCAGCAGGGTGTTCCCGTGCCGCCTGCGCCGGGGACGGACGAGATCCGTACGGTGCGGGAGATCTTTGCGTGGCGGGAGTTCCGCCGGGTGCTGGCGGGGCGGGTTGTCCGTCGGCGGTCCTTCGCGGCGCGGCCCGCCTCGGCCGCGGCTTCGGCCGTGCCGGCGCCGGTGCGTGTGCCGGAGGAGGGGCGCTGCCGCTGAGGTGGGGGGAGTTTGCCCCGGTCCCGCCCTTTCACCGTTTCCCGGGGGAGACCCCCGGCCCCCATCCGCCCTTCGGGCGGAGTCCTCAAGCGCCGGACGGGCTGAAAATCAGCCCGTCCGGCGCTTGAGGACAAACCCGCGCGGAGCGCGGCGAGAAACGGTGAAAGGGCGGGACCGGGGCAAACTCCACCCCCACGGCGCCCGCGCCCGAGCGCGTAGCATGACAGCGGAATCGTCCGGTACCCCCGCGGACTGGAACGGAAGGCATCCCGCCGCGTGAACGCTCAACACACCTCCGGGCAGACGAGCCCGCAGGACCGCCCCGCCCGGCTCACCGTCGGCGTCGTCGGCGCCGGCCGCGTGGGCCCCGTGCTCGCCGCCTCGCTCGCCCTCGCAGGACACCGGCCCGTCGCCGTCTCCGGCGTCTCCGACGCCTCGCTGCGCCGGGCCGCGGACATCCTGCCCGGCGTCCCCGTCGTACCCCCCGCCGAGGTGCTGGCCCGGGCCGAGCTGGTCCTGCTCACCGTCCCCGACGACGTCCTGCCGGGGCTGGTCGCCGGGCTCGCCGAGACCGGGGCCGTCCGCCCCGGACAGCTGCTCGTCCACACCTCGGGGCGGCACGGCGCGGCGGTCCTCGACCCCGCGACCCGGGCCGGGGCCCTGCCGCTCGCCCTGCACCCGGCCATGACCTTCACCGGCACCGCCGTGGACATCCAGCGGCTGGCCGGCTGCTCCTTCGGCGTCACCGCCCCGGAGGAGCTGCGGCTGGCCGCGGAGGCGCTGGTCATCGAGATGGGCGGCGAGCCCGAGTGGATCGACGAGGCCGCCCGGCCGCTCTACCACGCGGCCCTCGCCATCGGCTCCAACCACCTGGTGACCCTGATCGCCCAGGCCATGGAGCTGCTCGGCACGGCGGGCGTCGCCCACCCGGCCCGGATGCTCGGCCCCCTGCTCGGGGCCGCCCTCGACAACGCGCTGCGCAGCGGCGACGCGGCGCTGACCGGCCCGGTCGCCCGCGGCGACGCGGGCACCGTGGCCGCGCACGTCGCCCAGCTGCGCACGCACGCGCCCCAGGCCGTGGCCGGCTACCTGGCGATGGCCCGCACCACCGCCGACCGCGCCCTCACGCACGGCCTGCTCAAGCCGGAACTGGCGGAAGACCTGCTCGACGTCCTCTCGAACACGACGGACGGCGTGGACGGAGGAGACCTGTGACCGACCTGCTCATCGGCGACGCGGCCGCGCTGCGCGCCCTGCCGGGCACCGGCGCCGGCCCCCGCGCCGTCGTAATGACCATGGGCGCCCTGCACGAGGGCCACGCCACCCTGATCCGCGAGGCCCGCAGGATCGCCGGGCCGGACGGGCAGGTCGTCGTCACCGTCTTCGTCAACCCGCTCCAGTTCGGCCCGAACGAGGACCTCGACCGCTACCCGCGCACCCTGGAGGCCGACCTCGCGCTGGCCGCGGAGGCCGGCGCGGACGCGGTCTTCGCGCCCTCCGTCGCCGAGGTCTACCCGGGCGGGGAGCCCGAGGTCCGCGTCACCGCCGGAGCCATGGGCGCGCGTCTCGAAGGCGCCCACCGCCCCGGGCACTTCGACGGCGTCCTCACCGTCGTCGCCAAGCTGCTCCACCTCACCGCGCCCGACGTCGCCCTGTTCGGGCAGAAGGACGCCCAGCAGCTGGCGCTGATCCGCCGCATGGCGCGCGACCTCAACTTCCCCGTGGAGATCGTCGGCGTCCCCACGGTCCGCGAGGGCGACAACGTGGCCCTCTCCAGCCGCAACCGCTACCTCTCGGTCGCCGACCGGGCCTCCGCGCTGGAGCTTTCCCGCGCGCTGCTCACGGGGAAGGCCGCCGTCGCGCAGGGCCCGGCCGCCGTGCGCCGCGCCGCCCGCGCCGTCCTCGACGCGGCGGCCACGGCGGAGCCCCCCGTCGTCCTCGACTACCTGGCCCTGGTCGACCCGGCCGACTTCACCGAGGTTGCCGACGGGCACACCGGCGAGGCGATCCTGGCCGTCGCCGCCAAGGTGGGCACCACCCGCCTCATCGACAACATGCCGATCACCTTCGGCACAGGGGAGCGCTCATGAGCGGCAGCGGGATACGACTCGCGTCACCCGCCCCCGGCTGGTCCGTCGACGCCGACGTCGTCGTCATCGGCTCCGGCGTCGCCGGCCTCACCGTCGCACTGCGCTGCGCCGCCGGCGGTGCGGACGTCGCCGTCGTCACCAAGGCCTGCCTGGACGACGGCTCCACCCGCTGGGCCCAGGGCGGCATAGCGGCCGCCCTCGGCGAGGGGGACACCCCGGAGCAGCACCTGGACGACACGCTCGTCGCCGGCGTCGGCCTGTGCGACGAGGAGGCCGTGCGGGCGCTCGTCACCGAGGGCCCCGACGCCGTCCGCCGGCTCATCGCCACCGGTGCCCGCTTCGACTCCGACGCCGCGACCGGCGAGATCCTGCTGACCCGCGAGGGCGGCCACCGCCGCCGCCGCATCGCCCACGCCGGCGGCGACGCGACCGGCGCGGAGATCTCCCGTGCGCTGGTGGCGGCCGTGCGCGACGCCGGGATCCGGATCATCGAGCACGCGCTCGTCCTCGACCTTCTCGAGGACGGCGACGGGCGGGCCGCCGGGGTCCTGCTGCACGTCATGGGCGAGGGCCAGCACGACGGCGTCGGCGCCGTCCGGGCCGGGGCCGTCGTCCTGGCCACCGGCGGCATGGGTCAGATCTTCTCCGCGACCACCAACCCGTCCGTCTCCACCGGTGACGGCGTCGCGCTCGCGCTGCGCGCCGGCGCCGAGGTCTCCGACCTGGAGTTCGTCCAGTTCCACCCCACCGTGCTGTGGCTCGGCCCGGACGCCGAGGGGCAGCAGCCCCTGGTGTCGGAGGCCGTCCGCGGCGAGGGCGCCCACCTGGTGGACGCGGACGGCGTCCGCTTCATGATCGGACAGCACGAACTCGCCGAACTGGCCCCGCGCGACATCGTCGCCAAGGGCATCACGCGGCGCATGCAGGAGACGGGCGCCGAGCACATGTACCTCGACGCCCGGCACTTCGGCGCCGCCATGTGGGCCGAGCGCTTCCCCACGATCCTGGCCGCGTGCCGCGCCCACGGCATCGACCCGGTGACCGAGCCGATCCCGGTCGCCCCGGCCGCGCACTACGCGTCCGGCGGCGTCCGCACCGACCTGCGCGGCCGGACGACCGTCCCCGGCCTGTACGCGTGCGGCGAGGTCGCGTGCACCGGCGTGCACGGCGCGAACCGGCTCGCCTCCAACTCCCTCCTGGAAGGCCTCGTCTTCGCCGAGCGCATCGCGGCGGACATCGCCGCGTCCCACCGTCCGGCGGGCGAGGGCGTCCCGGCGGCGGAGACCGAGCGCCTGGTCGCGCCGGAGACCCGGTTCGCGGTCCAGCGCGTGATGACGGCCGGCGCCGGCGTGCTCCGCTCCCGGGAGAGCCTGGAACGGGCGGCCGCCGAGCTGGCCCGGATCGAGGAGACCGCCGACAAGGCCGTCGAGCCCGGCACCGACGCGTGGGAGGCGACCAACCTGCTGCTCGTCGCCCGCGTCCTGGTCGCCGCGGCGCTCCGGCGCGAGGAGACCCGGGGCAGCCACTGGCGCGAGGACCGGCCCGACCGGGACGATGCCGCCTGGCGCAGGCACGTTCTCGTCACCCTCCGCCCGGACCGTACCCTGGCGGTCTCCACCACCGAGACGGCCGCGTTCCCGCCGGCGTCCCCGCCTTCCGCAGCACCGAGGAGCACCGCGTGAGCACCCCCGAGAACCTCCAGTACCGGCTGGGCACCTTCATCGACGAACCGGGCTGCGGCGACGGCTGCGCCTGCGGCGAGGGCCCGTCCGCCTACGAGTGCGGGCTCGACGAGTCCCTCGCCGCGCTGCTGGCCGAGGCCGGGCTGGACCCCGTGCTCGTCGAGGAGATCGCGCACATGGCCGTCGAGGAGGACCTCGACGGCGGCGTGGACGTCACCTCCGTCGCGACCGTCCCCGAAGACGCCGTCGCCACCGGCGACTTCACCGCCCGCGAGGCGGGCACCGTGGCCGGCCTGCGGGTCGCCGAGGCGATCCTCTCGGTCGTCTGCACCGACGCCTTCGAGGTCGAGCGGCACGTCGAGGACGGCGACCGGGTCGAAGCGGGCCGGCCGCTGCTGTCCGTCCGCACCCGCACCCGCGACCTGCTGACCGCCGAGCGCAGCATGCTCAACCTGCTGTGCCGCCTCTCCGGCATCGCCACCGCCACCCGCGCCTGGGCCGACGCCCTGGAGGGCACCGGGGCGGCCGTCCGCGACACCCGCAAGACCACCCCCGGGCTGCGGGCGCTTGAGAAGTACGCGGTCCGCTGCGGCGGCGGGGTCAACCACCGGATGTCCCTGTCGGACGCCGCGCTCGTCAAGGACAACCACGTCGTCGCCGCCGGCGGGGTGGCCGAGGCGTTCAAGGCCGTCCGGGAGCGCTTCCCCGACCTGCCGATCGAGGTCGAGGTGGACCGCATCGACCAGATCCCGCCGGTGCTCGCCGAGGGCGCCGACCTGATCATGCTCGACAACTTCACCGTCGAGGCCACCCGCGAGGCCGTCGCCCTGGTCGCCGGCCGCGCCCGGCTGGAGTCCTCGGGCCGGCTCACCCTCGACAACGCCCGCACCTACGCCGCCACCGGCGTGGACTACCTGGCCGTCGGCTCGCTCACCCACTCCTCGCCGATCCTCGACATAGGGCTCGACCTGCGCGAGGAGCGGTCCGAGCAGGGGGAACCGGTCTGATGCTGCTCACCATCGACGTCGGCAACACCCAGACGGTCCTCGGCCTCTTCGACGGCGAGGAGATCGTCGAGCACTGGCGCATCTCGACGGACGCCCGCCGCACGGCCGACGAACTCGCCGTCCTCTTCCAGGGTCTGATGGGCCGTCACCCGCTGCTCGGCGAGGACCTGGGCGAGGGCATCGGCGGCATCGCCATCTGTTCCACGGTCCCCTCCGTGCTGCACGAGATGCGCGAGGTGACCCGCCGCTACTACGGCGACGTGCCCGCCGTCCTGGTCGAGCCCGGCGTCCGCACCGGGGTGCCGATCCTCATGGACAACCCCAAGGAGGTCGGCGCCGACCGCATCATCAACGCGGTCGCCGCCGTCGAGCTCTACGGCGGCCCGTGCATCGTCGTCGACTTCGGCACGGCGACGACGTTCGACGCGGTGAGCGCGCGCGGGGAGTACGTCGGCGGGGTCATCTCGCCCGGCATCGAGATCTCCGTCGAGGCGCTGGGCGTGAAGGGCGCCCAGCTCCGCAAGATCGAACTGGCCCGTCCGCGGAGCGTCATCGGCAAGAACACGGTCGAGGCGATGCAGTCCGGCATCATCCACGGCTTCGCCGGCCAGGTCGACGGCGTCGTCAACCGCATGGCCCGCGAGCTGGCCGAGGACCCCGACGACGTCACCGTCATCGCGACGGGCGGCCTGGCCCCCCTGGTCCTCGGCGAGGCGACGGTGATCGACGAGCACGAGCCGTGGCTGACGTTGATCGGCCTGCGGCTGGTGTACGAGCGGAACGTGGCGCGGACGTAGGGCGCCCCGCCGGCCTCGCCGGAATTCCCCCGCCCCGCCCTTTCCCGTTTCCGTGGGGGCTGCGCCCCCTGGACCCCCGAAGCGCCCTCCGGGCGCTGTCCTCAAACGCCGGACGGGCTGAATCAGCCCGTCCGGCGTTTGAGGACGAACGCGCCGCAGGCGCGTTGCCCGGGTCCAGGGGGCGCAGCCCCTGCGAGAAACGGTGAAAGGGCGGGGCGGGGAGAAAAAGACCACGCCGCGCCACACACCACCGGTAAGCGAAAATTGTCCGTTTAGCACTTAAAGTCGCCCCATGCCAACGCCCTATGGATCCCGCGGCGGCATGGCGTTCAGCGCGGACGAGCTGCGCGTCCTGCGCCGTGCCCTCGCCATCGCCCTCCAGCCCCGCACCGAGCCCACCGGGACGCACGAGATGCATGAGCAGCGCGAGATGTGCGAGTTGCACGAAACCACCGGAACCACCGGAACCACCGGAACCACCGGAGCCACCGGAACCGGTGGAGCCGGCGAAATCGGCGAAATCGGCGAATCCCGCGAGAAACAGAAATGCCTCCGGCTCGCCCGGGCCGTGGACGAAGCCGCCCGCGAGAGCGGCCGGCTGAGCGCCTTCCTCCGCGCGGATCTCGCCCGCTACCGCGCTGCTCTCCCCGGCACCGCCCCCGGCTACCTGGCGCGGCTCCAGGACGCCCTCGCGGCCGGCCACCGGCCCGGCGCCGAGGACCTGGCCGCCCTCCGCACCCTGTGCGCCGCCCCGGCCGGCCCGGCCGAGACGGTCCGCCGCCACGCCCTCCTGCGGCGCTGTGAGCGCGCGCACCGCGCGGAGGCCGCCGTACCGCGCTCCCGCGCCCTGCGCGCCGCGGAGAGCCCCAAGCCGGGCGCCAAGCCCGCCCCCAAGCCCGGCACGGCTCCCGCGCCGGAGCGGCCCAGGACGCCGCCCGCGCCGCCGCCCGGCGCACCCCGGCCCGACCGCCCCATTCCCACCCCCGGCGAGGTCTTTCCGCCCCGCCGCAAACCGGCGCCGCCGCCCGGGAGCCGGGTCCCGCAGGGACCGCCCGTGGCGCACGCGTAATCTGGTCGGGTCGCCAACCGATTCCAGAACCGAAGGAGCCGACGGCCATGGACTATGTCGCCGCGCTGGTCCCGCCCGTGGTGATGGCGGTCGCTTTCACCGCGCTGGTCGTGACGATCGTCAAGAGCCAGGGTGGTGCGAACAAGGGCAAGGAAGACGCGATCGTCGACGCGGCGTTCGCCCGTGCCGAGGCCGCCACGGCGGAAGGCAAGGCCTCCGGGGCCTGAACCCGAGAGGAAACCCGCGCACCGGGGCGTGCGGCTCGGAAGAGTATTTCCGGGCCGCACGCCCTTTTTCCGCCGTCGGCTTGCCCGCCGCCTTGCCGTCACCCCGCGATAAACCGGCATTCGAGACATCTCCCACTATTATTCGCGTGTGGTTCGACGCCTCGGTGATCTGGAAGACGCCGTCATGACGCGCGTGTGGGAGTGGAACCGGCCGGTCACTGTTCGAGAAGTCCTCGAAGACCTTCAGCAGGAACGGTCGATCGCCTACACCACCGTGATGACCGTAATGGACAACCTGTATCAGAAGGGCTGGCTGCGGCGGGAAGCGGAAGGCCGCGCCTATCGATATGAGGCGGTCTCCAACCGCGCCGCCTACTCGGCCGCACTGATGAACGAAGCGTGGTCGGTCAGCGACAACCCCGCGGCCGCTCTCGTCGCCTTCTTCGGCATGATGTCGGCCGAACAACGCGAAGCCCTCCGCGACGCGATCCGGGTCGTGCAACTCGACGGACCCGCGGACGGAGCCCCGCCCGCCGGGCGATAGCGTCCGGTTATGCCCGCAGCAACTGACCGGCCCACCTCCGCAAAAGTCGTCACCGTCCGCCGGGCCCGGACCTCCGACGTGCCCGCCGTGCGCCGGCTCATCAACGCCTACGCCCGCGACGGGATCCTGCTCGACAAAGCCACCGTGACCCTTTACGAGGACATCCAGGAGTTCTGGGTCGCGGAACGGGACGAAGACGGTACGGTCATCGGATGCGGCGCACTGCACGTGATGTGGGAAGACCTCGCGGAGGTCCGCACGCTGGCCGTCGACCGGGCGGCCAAGGGCGGCGGAGTCGGCCACGCGCTCCTCGACAAGCTCCTGCAGACGGCGCGCTGGCTGGGGGTGCGGCGCATTTTCTGCCTCACCTTCGAAGTCGAGTTCTTCGCGAAGCACGGCTTCGCCGAGATCGGTGAGACCCCGGTGGACGGTGATGTCTACAGCGAGCTGCTGCGCTCCTATGACGAGGGTGTTGCCGAGTTCCTGGGTCTCGAACGGGTGAAGCCGAACACCCTTGGCAACAGCCGGATGCTTCTGCATCTGTGATGGCCGGGCCCTTATGTCCGAATGTCCGAATCGCGCCACTGTCGTGCCGTCCTGGAAGCCTCCGTTCCCGTGCGGAACGGTGACTGAACCTTCCCCGGGGGTTTGTGTTTTTCCGGGAAAGGCGGTTTGCTATTCCTCCGTAATCCCTTTTCTGCTGATGAAAGGAATCCCCCCGTGGCGCAGAAGGTTCAGGTCCTTCTTGTCGACGACCTCGACGGCGGCGAGGCGGACGAGACGGTGACGTTCGCCCTGGACGGCAAGTCGTACGAGATCGACCTCACCACCGACAACGCCGACAAGCTGCGCGGGCTGCTCGAGCCGTACGCCAAGAACGGCCGCCGCACCGGTGGTCGCTCGGCCGGCCGGGCACGGGGCCGCGCCGCCTCCGCCGGCAGCCCGGACACCGCCAAGATCCGCGCGTGGGCCAAGGAGAACGGTTACAACGTCAACGACCGGGGCCGTGTCCCGGCCGAGATCCGTGAGGCGTACGAGAAGGCCAACGGCTGATCTCCGTCGGCCGTCCCCTGCGCGACCGTCCGGCGCGCAGCAACCGGGCCCGGTGGCACTCCGTCGCCGCCGCGCTCACGAGCCGTACGAGATCGGGGGCGTCGGTGTCCGTGCCGCCCCCGAGGCCGGTCACCGGAAGGGTCGGCTCCAACTCGCACCCAGGCCGGGGAGGCCGCACCCATACGGCCTCCCGCGGATCGGGCGGGTCCCCCGCCCGGGGGCGTCGCACCGGGGCCGGCGCGACGATCCGGCCGCCCGGGCCCCGCACCGCGAGGTCCAGGGCGATCCCGTCCCACTCCAGCCAGCGGAGCAGCTCCGGCAGCTCCTCGGCGCTGCCCGCGGCGGTCAGGAACCAGAGCGTTCCGCTCCGCCGGTCCAGCGCGGCCGGGCCCACCCGGCGGACGCGTCCCAGCACGGCGAAGCCCGCCGCGGCGGGCATGCCCAGGGCGTCGAAACGCACCCCGGTCACGAGGGAGGGGGGCGGCCCGTCCGTCACGGTCCAGCCCAGCTCGTCCTCGTACCAACGGCGCAGCGGCGCGGCGTCCAGGGGGGCGCGGGGGCCGGGCAGGACGGCAGTCATGAACGGTGCAACTGTGCCGGGTCCCCGAGGTTACGCACGGTCCAGGGCCGGGCACGCTCCGTATAGGGCTTGAGGGGCGCATGGGCGCCTCCGGCGGCGCGAGGGTGTTCGCCCATAGCGGAGTGCGCGGGGTCGCGCCGCATGGAGTGTCCGTGCCGGAGGGTAGGACATTCCCCGTGGGGAGAGGCGATACCGCAGGGCTTTGGGGGCATTTGCCGGGAAGATCCCGAGGTGTGACGAGCCGTGCCGCGCAGGGAGTGCGTTCGCCATCGGCGTAGTGGTGGTGAGCGTATATGCCTGGCCTGCGGGAACATCGTCTCCCACCATCGGGTT
>NZ_BAAAXZ010000029.1:0-19677 GCF_039535865.1 Streptomyces thioluteus | reverse complement strand
TAAAAAAAGGCTGAACCGGGACGTACTGCGTGATGGATAACTCTTGGGCACGGATGATGGGGCGACTGCCCGTAACGAGCGTTTGGCATACGCGGTCCGGTGGTGACGTCGGAATATGCCGGAGGCCGTGAAGGGAGCATATCTCGGACGGGTCGGCGAAGTCCGACGTCCGGGATAGCCTGCGGTCGCCTCGGTCCGACCAACGCACCAGTTCCCCAGAACACCAGGCATAGCCCGGGTGAGACAACCGAACCAACAAGCAACTGCCGGACGACGGAAAATCCCGTTTGCCCCGCCGACTCACACAGCAAACCAGGATGCTGACCTCAATGTTACCATCCAGCACATAGCGCCCGCGGCACCCTGCTCGGCCCTCCTGCAGCGGGCCGCGGCGACGTGACTCCATCACCGCCCTCGCGGAGCCGGTCGGCCGTAGAGCGTGGCCCCCCGAGGGCGCGTCGGGGCTGGGCGCTCGACTGGGCAGTTAGGGTTGCCGAAGGTAGCGGCGAAACGCCACCGAAAAAGCACACGGGGTTTATGGAGCATCCTTTTTTGGAACAGTGTCAGGTGTCGTGAGAACCGGTGCCCGTGTACGACGCGCGGGCTATATCTGGAATCTTCAGGGGGACCACGGTCCATGGTTGCGGATGATCGAGGGCCCTCTTCGCACTGCGAAAACGCACCTCCGATGACCTCGGAGCCCGAGGGACGGTGGGGGCCGCACAGGCGTCCTCAGGCACGTGGGGGCAAGGGCGGTCCTGGCGTCGACCTCGGCCTCCTTAGCACTGGCCTGCGAGGACGCCTGCTGCTGATGCTACCGCCGGCTACAGCGGGATGCCGCCGGACCGTGCTGGCAACTAGGGGCGGCGGGGGCGCTGGGAACGATTATGGCGGCCTAGCGCGACGACGAGGACGCCGACCCCTGCCAGCCCTCGCGAGCGGATCGTGCGCCCGCTTTACCGATGATTGGTGCGCACATCCGCACCCTCCAGATGTGCGGGCACAAGCTCGCCGACCCAGGACCGGTGACGCGGATGCGGGCCTTCGAGCGCACCCCCCTGGGCGGTGCTGGGCGGAACGATCCAGCACCACCCGGACGAGGGGTGATACCGACGCCGGTCCCGGTTACGCGCCGGCCCAAGGGAGCAGGGTCGGTTCGTTCGGACGCATGCGAGGGGAACGACCAGCTGCGGCCCAGGAGCAGGGACCGCCCCCGGACCGGCGGCTATGGATTTCGTGCGAAAAACACAGTAATGTGCTACGCACTGGGCGCACATGTAGCGGCTCGCCGAACTGTGCACGGCCGTGCCAGTGTCCATGCGTGCGTCCAGCCCGCCCGAGACCGAACACCCGAGTGCTTCAAACAGGCACGCGTGATCGGCGCGGCCCCGCCGAGGAGACCGGCATAGAGAATCGATACAGAGGCAGCTGCAGTTGCTCGCTTAAGGCCGGCTGTCGGTGCCCCCAGCAGGAACTCCGAGCACGCGCGGACTCAACCGGCGCCGTAGCCGCCTAGCCAAACCCGGGGTCGCGCGAGAACGACTACCGCTCAGGCCCATCGGGGACCTCGTGATGACGAAAGAACGCACAGCCGAAGGGCCCGACCCGTAGCGACCCTCCGTCGGTCGGGCGGACCGCCGTGACCGCACTTCGAAGCAGGCTAGCGTTGGCGGCCAGGGCACCGGCCTGGAGCGTCGCATCCCTGGCCTCTTGTGTCCACCGCGCCGCGGTTGTGCGTCAGTCCCGGGACCCGCCGAGGCGAGTAGTCTCGCCTGCCGGGGCGCGCGATGTGACGACGCCGCCCTGGGAGTGTCGGGTGCCTGGGGCCGCTCCTCACCAATGCGAGCGCACCGTGCGCACCGAAGGCCCGACGCCCCGGTGCTGTGGGACCTCGTCGACGGCACCGGACGCCTGGTGATCCGCTGCGCCGCCCCCGTCCTGCGGCACGTCTACCGCGAGACGTCCTCGTCGCACCTGAGGGGCCGCGCCGCCCGGGCCCTCGCGGCGACGGACCCCTCCTTCGCCGCCGGCTTCGCCGTCGAGTGCCTGTGGGACTGCGAGGAGACCACCCGCGAGCTCGCCGCGCGGCCACGCGACCACGGCGGACTCCCGGGTCGTGGAGCAGCTGCGCCGGCTCGCCGCGGATCCGGCGGAGGAGGCCGAGGTGCAGACGGCGGCCGTCGACCGGTTCGGCCCCGACGCGTCGGCGGTCTGACGGCGCCCCGTACGGGTCCGCCGTCCCCGGTCTGTGCCAAGCTGTGGCGAAAACCCGTAGGCCCAGGAGGTAATGATGCCCGAATCGACGCCGGGGGAGCAGGACGGCACCGAGGCCGGAGAGGCCTCCGAGGACGAGGTGAAGCGCAGGTTCCGCGAGGCGCTGGACCGCAAGCGGGGCCGGTCGGCCGACGCGGTCGCCGGCGGCCGGGGCCAGGAGGGCTCCAAGGTCCACGGCACCCATGGAAAGGCCGGCGGACAGCGCTCGTTCCGGCGCAAGAGCGGCTGAGGGAGCCGTGCGCCCTGCTGGGGGCGGTGTTGGTGTGCCGATAATGGTGGGTGCGCCGCGGCCGTGTGCCGCGTCGCACCGACAGACAATCAGCACCGGATACAGGGGGCGTCGATGAAGAGCGAGCACGCAGCACGAGGGACGGTACCGGGGGCGCCTGGCCCGCCGGTTCTCCGCCGTCGTGGCTCTGGCGCTGGGTACCGCTCTGCTAGGCCGCGCCCGCCGCGTCGGCCGTCAGCGCACACCCGTCGGCCCGTACGGCACAGCACGTGACGGTGGCGGCCGCGGGCAACACGGAGAGCCGCGACACGGCTGCCGCGTCACGGGAGACGGGCGATCGGGCCGTCGCACAGGTCCGGCAGGCGGACGCCGATCAGGTCACGCTGGCCAAGGAGAAGAAAAAGAAGAAGAAGGGCTTCTTCGAGAAGCTGGGCATCTTCCTGATCGTCCTGGTGATCATCCTCATCCTGATCGTCATCGCCGTCATCTGGCTGATCGTCCACTTCGTGCGCAAGGCGTTCCGGCGCCGTTCCTGATCGCGTCCCGCGCCCCGCGCCCCGCGGACCAGGAGGGCCGCCGTCGCACCGTGCGACGGCGGCCCTTCCGCATGCTCAGCTGGTGCGGGCGACCCAGGCCAGGGCCAGCCACGGGGTGGCCGCGGAGCCGATCGCCAGGCTCCAGCCGGTGCCCGTGTCGGGGAATCCGGTCAGCAGGGGGACGACGAGCAGGGCGCCGCACAGCAGCAGGAGTGCCGCGGGCAGGTGGACCAGCGGCTCGAAGCGCCGGGCCCGGGCCACGGCGGCCTCCCGGCGGTGCATGGCGACGGCCGTGCTGAGCCCGGCGGTGAGGGTGAGGATCCAGATGACGGGCAGCGCGATGAGACGGCCGACGGCGGACGAGATGTCCTTGTCCACGGGGGGCCGGACGCCCAGGTCGGGGCGGCTGGGCGCGTACAACAGCTCGATGGAGCGGCCCTGTTCGAGCTCGCCCTGGGTACGGACCCCCTCCACGGTCACCTGCCGGGGGCCGGAGTCGAAGGGGACGGTGACCACGATGGTCGAGCTGAACTCCTCCACGTCGTCGGTGCGCGAGCCGGTCGTCTCGGGCTGGCCCACCACCTTCGTCACCCGGAGCTGCTGGGTGTGCCCGCCGGCCCGGCCGATCTCGGAGAGCCACTTGCCGTCGGCGCCGTCGGGACCGACCCCCTGGGTCAGCGCGGCGGCGCTGGCGAGGGGCGATGCCGAAGCCCAGGCCCCAGGACAGCGCGCGGGACCGGCGCGGGCTCGGGCCAGGGTTCGTAGCGTCGGCGCCAGGTCTTCTTCCGCAGCCTGGCCCGCCGCTGTGCGCGGACCAGCGCCGAGGCCAGGATCCAGGCCAGGCCGCACAGCCCGGTCGCCGCGAGAAACCAGGGCAGTTCGGACTTCAGGGGCAGTCCGCGGTCGGGGAGGGCGCCGAGGAGTACGGTCGCGTACCCGACGAGCAACGTCGCCCACCCGGTCAGCCGCGTCCCTGCCGTCATGCCCCGCTACCCCGCCCGCCGTCTGATGATCTTGACGTGGACAGCGTAGTTGGTGTGCCGGAGGCGTCCGCAGGGTGCCTCGGTGTGGGGGTGCCTCAGGCGTAGGGGGTGAGGAAGCGCTCCGGCTGGCAGGCGTCGCAGGGGCGGACGTCGTGCGTGGCCATCTGCACCCGGGCCTCGGCGGTGGTCAGAGTGGCCTCGCCGCCCTTGGGGACCCAGCAGCCGGCGTGGTGCAGTTCCTGCAGGACGCCGCCGGAGCGGCGGTGCAGGGTGACCGGCCAGATCGCGTCCTCGAAATCGGGGCGCATTGTTCGGCGATGGGAAATATGCGTTTGCTCCGAGTCTCCCGAGAGGCGTTTGAGTACGACGTCGCGGACCCAATCGTTCGGGGAACGGCCCATTCGGTGTGCCGCTGCCTCAATACGGTCGAGTTCGTCCGGGGTGAACAGCTCCTCCATGACCGGGGACAGTAGCAGCGGAAGGAGGCGCCCGCCCCCGGTTCCATGGGATGAATCCGCAGTGCTGACCTGCGAGTTGACCGGGGTGTACGGTTCGCCTCGGCATGTGCCCGCGGCCGCGCGGTGCGTGCCCCGGGGCCCCGGCCGCGGCTATCTCCGCTGGCATAGGACAGACGTGTATTCCGGGTGGCGTCCATGGATACCCGCGCCCGGATTCCGTGATTCCCGATATCACCTGTCCTCGTGAATGCGATGCCGCGCGGCAGCGGCGGAACAGGCTGTCGGGCGCAGGGAATTCCGGGCAAATATGGGGTGAATGGGGCTGATTTCCGGAAAACGGCCCGCCGTCGATCAGTGCGAGGCGTGCGACCCGAGGTAGAAGAGCAGCCAGATGAAGCCGGCCAGCAGGTGTCCGAGGACGATGTAGATCAGCACGCGCCAGCCGATCGCCTTCTCGGCGTACTTCTCGTCGTCGCTCACTGTCCTGCCGCTCTCCCGTCGCCTGCCGCTCCGGCCGGCGCCGTGGGCCGGCCGCCGAACGCCATCCGCTCATCGTAGAACACGACATCGGTGGACGCCGGGCCGGTCCGTGACCGCCCGAGATCACCGATGACTTCCGGGGGGCCGTGGGCGTTGTACGTGGACGTATGGGCCATGTGGGTGATGCAGAGGTGTGTCCGGTGAATTTGTCACATGATCTTAGGTCCGTTTTGTTAGTTTATCTCCGCTCTGTCCCGTTCATCCGTGTGTGGCTGGGGGTGTAGTGGTGGCGGTTCCCGCACGTGAGGCCCGGCGGGCAGCGGCCCGTGAGAAGCCCGCCGCGGCACGGGCGCCCGGCGAAAGGACGGCGGGCCGGACGGCCGGTGGAACAGCCGTTGGCGGCGCGGCATTTGACGGTGCGTCAACGGATGGCGTCCCCGGCTCCGGGGACGGATCGGCGCCCGGTGGCCCCGGTTCCCCCGGCTCGGGCGGCGGCGCCAAGGGCCCCGGCGGCCCCGGGTCGGGCGGCTCCGACGGGCCGCGCGGTGGACCGGTCGCCCCCTCCCCGGGGGGGAGCCCGTCCGGACTACGACTACGCGACGTTCAGCAGACTCGCCGGGGAGCTGACCGAACCGCCCGCCGGGACCTACCGGGTGCGCTACCGCCGGCTGGTCCGCGGCGGTGTGCGCGGCCAGGCGGGCGCGCTGTTGCTGGTGACCGCGGCGCCCCTGGTGTCCCTGGTCCTGCTGGTGTGGCTGATGCAGCCCGGCCACTGGGAAGCCCGGCCGCTCATCAGCGGCTGGGAGCGCGCCGGGGACGTGCTGCTGGTCGTCTCCATCGGTCTCATCGAGACGTTCCGCCTGGTCAACGTCGTCTCCAACGCGCACGCGACCTGGGTGGCCCGGGACCCCGTACCGGTGCGGGCCCAGCCCGGCACCCGCGTGGCGTTCCTCACCAGCTTCGTCCCCGGCAAGGAACCGCTCTCCATGGTGCGCGCCACCCTGGAGGGCGCGGTGCAGGTGAAGCACGAGGGGGTGCTCGACGTCTGGCTGCTCGACGAGGGCGACGACCCCGAGGTCAAACGGCTCTGCGAGCGGCTCGGCGTGCGCCACTTCACCCGCAAGGGCATCGAGCGGTGGAACCAGCCGTCCGGGTCCTTCCGCGCCCGCACCAAGCACGGCAACTACAACGCCTGGCTCGACGCGCACGGCGACGACTACGAGTTCATGGCCTGCGTCGACACCGACCACGTCCCGCTGCCCAACTTCCTCGAGCGGATGCTGGGCTACTTCCGCGACCCCGACGTGGCCTTCGTCGTCGGGCCGCAGGTCTACGGCAACTACACCACCGCCGTGACCAAGGCGGCCGAGAGCCAGCAGTTCCTCTTCCACGCGCTGATCCAGCGGGCCGGCAACGCGTACGGGGCGCCGATGTTCGTCGGCACCAGCAACTGCGTCCGGGTCAGCGTGCTCCGCCAGATCGGCGGCCTCTTCGACTCCATCACCGAGGACATGGCCACCGGCCTGGAGATCCACCGGCGCCGCAACCCCGCGACGGGACGGCGCTGGCGCTCCGTCTACACCCCCGACGTCCTCGCGGTGGGCGAGGGCCCGTCCTCCTGGACCGACTTCTTCTCCCAGCAACTGCGCTGGTCCCGCGGGACGTACGAGACGCTGCTGCGGCAGTACTGGCGCGCGGTGTGGAGCATGTCGCCGGGACGGGTCCTCAACTACTGCCTGATGGTCGCCTATTACCCCATGGCAGCCATGAACTGGGTGCTGGGCGCGGTGTCGTGCGTGCTGTTCCTGGGCCTCGGGGCGGCCGGGATCAATGTCGAGTCGCAGGTGTGGCTGATGCTCTACGGCGACGCGGCGGCGCTCCAGATCGGGCTGTACATCTGGAACCGCCGCCACAACGTGAGCCCGCACGAGCCGGCGGGCTCCTCCGGCACGGCGGGCATGCTGATGTCCGCGCTGTCCGCGCCCATGTACGCCCGTTCCCTGGGCCAGGCGCTGCTGCGGCGGCGCTCGCGGTTCGTCGTGACCCCGAAGGGGGATTCGGCGAGCCCGGACCGGGTGGTGACGTTCCGGACGCACTTGACGTGGGCGGGGGTCTTGACGCTGGCGCTGGTCGCGTCGGTGGTGCTCAGCCATGCGCATACGGCGATGCGGGTGTGGGCGTTGCTGGGGTTGACGACGGCGTTGTTGCCGTTGGCGGTGTGGCAGGGGGAGTTGATGGTGCTGCGGCGGCGGGGGTTGGCTCGTGCTGAGGCGGGGGCCGGGGATGCGTCTGCCGATGCGGGGGTGGACGGGGAGTCGGTGCGGCCGGTGGGGCAGCGGACGCGGGTGTGACGCGCGGGGCGCGTTGGGTGTGTCCCAGCCCCGCCCTTTCCCCGTTTCCCGGGGAGCCCCCGGCCCCCACCCGCCCTCCGGCCGGAGCCGGGGGCTCCGCCCCCTGCACCCCCCTGCCCGGGGCTCTGCCCCTGCACCCCAGCGGGGACTTCTCCCCTGGACCTCTGACCGGGGCTCCGCCCCTCGCCCCCGAAACCGCGCTCCGCGCGGTTGTCCTCATACGCCGGACGGGCTGAAGTGCGCACCCGGGCACGAATTCAGCCCGTCCGGCGCTTGAGGACTGGGGGTACCCCCTCTGGGGGAGCGCGCAGCGTGCTGTTGCGGAAACGGTGAAAGGGCGGGGTGGGGGCAGCCGTCCTCACGCGCCCGGCGCCCGCGCAGGCGCCACCGGCGTCGCCGGCTGCTGCGCCGGCACCGGGGCCGGCGGCGTCGCCGGAGCGGGAGCCGCAGGAGCCGCCGGCGCCGGGACCGCGGGCGCGGGGACCGCCGGCGCAGAAGGCCCTGCCGGCTGCGCCGGCAACCGTTCCACCACCGGCGTCGGCGCCGTCGTCGCCAGCCCCAGCGCGTACTCCGCCCACCAGTGCCCCGCCGGCGGCGCCCCCCGACAGGCCCCGTCGGACTCGCCCGGCCGTTTCACCCACACCAGTGCATCGACCAGCGGGTCACCCGTGACGGTGGTGGGCGGTGCCCCCAGCGCCCGTCCGGGCGGGTTGCACCAGGACTCCCCGTCGCCGGGCGACGGCGGCAGCGGCCCGTTCCCGTTGCGGCTGGTGTCGATGATGTAGTGGGCCCCGCCCAGCAGGGCGGACAGCCGGCTGCCGTACTCGCGGGTGACCGGCGTCGTGTGGAAGTTGGAGACGTTGAGCGCGAAGCCGTCCGCCTCCTCCACCCCGGACCGTCTCAGCAGGTCGGCGAGGAGCCGCTGGTCGGAGATCCAGCCCGCGTTGCCCGCGTCGAGGTAGACCGACGTGCGGGGCAGGGACTTGAAGGTGCGGACGGCCTCGGCCAGCAGCTCCGGGCGTTCCCGGGCGACCTCGGCGGGGCCGACGCAGCCGGAGGCCAGGTGCGCGATCGCGTCCGGTTCCAGTACGACCCAGGCGCGCCGTGGGCCGATGCCCTCGGCGGCGCGGGCGACCCAGTCGCGGTAGGCGTCGGCGTCGGGCGCCCCGCCGGCGGAGTACAGGCCGCAGTCGCGGTGCGGGATGTTGTAGGCGACCAGGAGCGGTACGCGGCGGGTCCGGGCCGCCTGGCGGGTGACCGCCTCCGCCTGGTCGTGGGGGTCGTCCCCGGTGAGCCACACGGCGGTCGGCTGGCCGGAGATGCGGTGCAGGGCGTCGGCGTCGTCCTCCCGGCCGCGTTCCCGCCAGACGTGCGCCTGCCGGGCCGCGCGGCCCAGCGGCTCGACCCAGAACGGGGACGGCGGGTTCGGGCCGGCATCCGTGGCGTCCGCCTGGACGGCGAAGATCGGCAGGCACATGGTGCCCGCGCTCGCCAGCAGGATGACGCCCCGCCGGGCGCCGAGGAAAATGCGGGCCGTACGCGGCCTGGGCATGGACTCCACCCTTCACCTGGGCAACAGGGGTCCACACCAGCATCAAATATGGCGGATCGTCAGGTTTTGTTTTGTTGTGCCGTACGGGTCGTGCGGTGCTCCGTACGGGGGAGGCGGCTACCCGCCCAGCACCTCCGCGAGGTCGTAGCGGACCGGCTCCTCCAGCTGCGCGTAGGTGCACCCGCCGGGCTCGCGGTCCGGCCGCCAGCGGCGGAACCGGGCCGTGTGCCGGAAGCGGTCGCCCTGCATGTGGTCGTAGGTCACTTCACAGACCCGCTCCGGGCGCAACGGGAGCCACGAGAGGTCCTTCTTGCCCGTCCACCGGCTGGGGCCGCCCGGCAGCCGGGACGCGGCCCGGTCCTCCGCGTCGGACCGGTCCTGCCACGGGTGCCCCTCGGCGGTGGGCATGCGCAGGGGCGCCAGTTCGTCCATCAGTTCCGCGCGGCGCTTCATCGGGAAGGCGCCGCAGACTCCGACGTGCTGGAGCCGCCCGGCGGCGTCGTACAGGCCCAGCAGCAGCGAGCCGACCACCGGGCCGCTCTTGTGCAGGCGCAGGCCGGCCACCACGCAGTCGGCGGTCCGCTCGTGCTTGACCTTGACCATGACGCGTTCGCCCGGCCGGTAGGGCAGCTCCGGCGGCTTGGCGACCACCCCGTCCAGGCCCGCGCCCTCGAAGCGCTCGAACCAGCCGCGGGCCACCTCCCGGTCGTAGGTGACGGGCGCCGTGAACACCGGGTCGCCCGCGTCCCGCAGCGCCTCCTCCAGCGCGGTGCGGCGCTCGCGCTGCGGCGTCTCCAGCAGCGCGGCGTCGCCCAGGGCCAGCAGGTCGAAGGCGACGAAGCCGGCGGGGGTGACCTCGGCCAGGTGACGCACCCGGGAGGCGGCCGGGTGGATGCGCTCCAGCAGCGCGTCGAAGTCGAGGCGGCCCTCGCGCGCGATCACGATCTCGCCGTCCAGCACGCAGCGCGCGGGCAGGCGCGCGGTGAACGCCGTCACCAGCTCGGGGAAGTAGCGGGTCAGCGGGCGGCCCGAGCGGCTGCCGATCTCCACCTCGGCGCCGTCCCGGAAGACGATCGCCCGGAAGCCGTCCCACTTGGCCTCGTACTGCATGCCCGGAGGGATCGCCGCGGCGGGCTTGGCCAGCATCGGCGCGACGGGCGGCATCACCGGAAGGTCCATGATCCCGATTGTCCGGCGGGCGGCCGGACCGCGCAGAACCTAGCGTGGCCGCATGGCAGAGACGCTGGAACTCACCGTCGGCGAGCGGACGGTACGGCTGTCCAACCCCCACAAGGTCTACTTCCCGGAGCGCGGCTACACCAAGGAGGACGTCGCCCGCTACTACCTGAGCGTCGGCGACGGCGTCCTGCGCGCGCTGCGCGACCGGCCGACGACGCTGGAGCGCTACCCCGACGGCGTCGACGGCGAGTCGTTCTTCCAGAAGCGCGCGCCCAAGAACCTCCCCGAGTGGATCCCGACCGGCCGGATCGCCTTCCCCAGCGGCCGGTACGCGGACGAGATCTGCCCCACCGAGACCGCGGCCGTCCTCTGGGCCGCCAACCTCGGCTGCCTCACCTTCCACCCCTGGCCCGTACGGCGCGAGGACACCGACCACCCCGACGAGCTCCGCATCGACCTCGACCCCCAGCCCGGCACCGGGTACGCGGACGCCGTCCGGGCCGCGCTCCAGCTGCGCGACGTCCTCGACGGGCTGGGCCTGGCCGGCTGGCCCAAGACCTCCGGCGGCCGGGGGCTGCACGTCTTCGTCCCCATCGACCCGCGCTGGACCTTCGTCCAGGTGCGCCGCGCGGCCATCGCCGTCGCCCGCGAACTGGAGCGGCGCGACCCGGAGCGCATCACCACCGCCTGGTGGAAGGAGGAACGCGGCGCCAAGATCTTCGTGGACTACAACCAGACCGCCCGCGACCGCACCATCGCCAGCGCCTACTCGGTGCGGCCCCGCCCCCGCGCCCCCGTCTCCGCCCCGCTGCGCTGGGACGAGCTGGAGAGCGCCGTCCCCGAGGACTTCGACATCACCACCATGCCCGCCCGCTACGCCGAGCTCGGCGACGTGCACGCCGCCATGGACGACCGGCGCTGCGCCCTGGACGCCGCGCTGGAACTGGCGAACCGCGACGAACGCGAGCACGGCCTGGGCGACCTTCCGTATCCGCCCGAACATCCCAAGATGAAGGGTGAGCCGCCGCGCGTCCAGCCGAGCCGCGCCAGGAAGCGGCCGGATGGCGGAGGCTGAGGCTCGGCCGAACGGCCGTGTCCCGGGGGGTGCGTTCACTCAGTTGTCCCCGTTTATCGGTGGATCGCCCGTGGAACTTGGGCAATTGCCCTGTTCCACCTCGCACACCACGTACAAGGAGATCCATGTCCAGGACACTCGTGACCCGCGCCGGCCGGCTGACCGCAGGCGCGCTCGTCGTGGCGGCCCTCGGCGGCTCGCTGTTCGCCGCCCAGGCCCAGGCGCAGGCATCGCCCGACGCCCCGGGCCGGCCCCTCGGCACGGTCAACGCCCAGACCGGCGTCAATGAGCGGATGCACCCGAGCACCGACTCCTCGGTGCGCGGCGTCCTCAGACACCGGGTCCAGATCGGGCTGCGCTGCAAGGTCCGCGCCCAGGACGTCTCCGGCAACAACCTCTGGTACCAGCTGCGGGACCGCAGCACCTGGGTGACGGCGAAGTACATCGAGGGGGCCGGGGACGTCCCGTTCTGCCGCAGCCTCACCCGCAGCGCCGTCGACCAGAGCGTCGAGTCGCGCAACGCCATGGGCTGACCGCGCCGTTCGGCTGCGCGCGGGCCCCGTCCGGTCCACCGGACGGGGCCCGCGTCGTATGCGGACGGGGAAAATGCAGTACCGGCGTCCCCTGCGGTGGCGGCGCCTACAGTTGCCTCAGGTACTGCACAGACGTGGGATCCGGCACCGGACACCACACCAGGGGCGCGAGCACTCGAACCGTCCGGAAGGAAGAACGCGTTGGACCACCTGAGCCATGGTTGTGTTCTGCTGCTGGACGGCACCCCGGACCGGCGGCGGGGCCTGCTGCCCAACCCGACCGCCCACGCCCGTCGCCGGTGCCCGGCCGCGCGGCTTCCTCGCCGCCCGCACGGCCGACGTGGTGCAGCTCCCCGCGATGGCCGGGCCGCAGAGCGTCCTGGCCCACCTCCGGGACGCCGTCACCGTCCCCGGGCCGCTGCTGGTGTGGGTCACCGGCCACCTGATGGTCCCGGCCCGCAAGAGCCAGGAGTTGCACCTGGCGCTGCGCGAGAGCACCCCCTCCACCGTCCGCTACAACGGCCTGCCCTGGGAGTGGCTCACCCGCGCCCTGCGCGAACACGCCGGTCCCACGCTGCTGATGATCGACGCCGAGGCCGACGCGCGGTCGTGGCCCACCGTCGCCGCCGCGGCGCAGGACGGGCGGCTGACCGCCGGCCTGCCGGTGTGCGGCGTCGTCACGCCCGGTCCGGAGCGGCCGTCCGTGGAGGCCGGGCCGTACACCCGGGCCTTCCTCACCGCGCTGAGCGTCGGCCACCCCACCGCCGGACCCGTCCTCGACCCCGCGCTCCTGCACCATCTGGCGCTCGGACAGGCCGTGTTGCCCGAGCGGATGCTGGCGCTCCAGCACGGCACGGCCGGGCCCGTCCTCGCCAACCCGGCCCACGCCCTGCCCGTGCAGGCCGTCCCCCTCGTGCCCGAGGAGCCGCCGCGGGCCGCCGCCCCGCCCGCGCAGGAGGAGGACGCGCTGCCGCGCATCCTGGCCGCCGCCAACGCCGGGCGGCACAACGAGGCCGCCGCCATGGCCGCCGCCTGGGAACAGCAGGTGCTGCGCCGGCACGGTCCGCAGAGCGCCGAGGCCGGGCTGTGGGTCGAGGTCCGCGCCGACCTCGCGCGGCTGGCCGGCGACCACCCCCGGGCCACCGAGCTGTGGATGTCGGCCGCGGCCAACCGGCTGGCCCGCAGCGGGCCCTCGGACGACGAGGCCGTCGCCGCGCTCAGGCGCGCGCACTACTGCTGGCGGCAGAGCGGGGAACGGGCGACCCAACTCGCGCCCGCCCTGCTGGCGTTGTGGGAACAGGTGCCCGGCAACCCGGACGCCGCGGCGGACGTACGGGCGCGGCTCGGGGCGGCCGCGCGCTGACTCCCGTCGGTCGCGGCCCCGTTCAGTCCCGGCGCGACGTCCACCAGCGTGCCTTGTACATCGCGCCGTGCAACATCCGCCGGGTGCCGTCGGGTTGGTAGAGCGTCAGGACCGAGGTGCACCACTCGCACGCGTGGCCCGCCTCGGGGCGGGCCACCAGGATCTGACCCGTCGCCGGGTCGTCCCCGATGCTCTTGACGCCCGGGGTGCTGATCCGGGAGCGCAAGGGGTAGTCGACGAAGCCGTGGCGGGCCGTCGCGTACTGGTACACCGCCGAGCCGGTCGTCACCCACAGGCGGCCGCGGTGGCCGAGGACCGGGGCCAGGTCGTGGCCGTTGCGGGTCGGCAGGGCGGTGCGGTGGACGACCGTCAGGTCCGGGTCGTCGGACGGCCCGTCGACGCGCAGGGCGATCAGCTCGCGGCCGCCCAGGGCCCACAGCAGCCGGGTGCCCGGGTCCCAGTGCACGCCGTGCGCGCCGGGCAGGGGCACCTCCGTGTACCAGGTGGCGCGCTTGCCGGTCGAGGCGGCGTACAGGCGTACGTAGCCGCCCGTGCTGGCGGCCACGGCGACGTTGCCGTCCGGCAGCAGGTCGATGCTGTGCGCGTTGCCCGTGCCGGTGCGGGCCGCCCAGTAGATCTCGCGGCCGGGGTACCCGACCACGGCGGCCAGGCCGCCGGAGGCGGTGGCGAGGAGGTAGCGGCGTCCGTCGAGGGTGCGGAGCTTGGCCTCGCTGGGGTTCTTCCAGGACGAGGCGGGGTCGAGGTCCGCCAGCTCCTCCACACCGTCCGCGGTCCAGGACCAGAGCACGCCGCCCGCCCGGTGGTCGTCGGTGTCCCAGGTGTGCTGACCGGCCTTGAGGACGTGGACGGAGCGGGTCGCCTGGTCGGCGGTGACGACGGGGGTGCGGGACGCCGCGCGGCGGCCCCGGGCGCTCGCCGTCCCGCCGGTGGTCGTCAGGGCGATCGCCGTGGTGAGGGCGACCGCGAGGGCGGTGGTGAGGAGGCGGTGCACGGCGTCAGGATGGGGGCGGGGCGGAGGCGGGGGGCGTTGCGACGCGCGTGGTTGCGGCGAATGGGGGAGTGGTGGCCGGGGCGGCCCCTCACACGGCGATCCGGCGTGCGGAGGCCGCGATCGGCACGTCGTTCACGCTCGCGTACCGGCGCCGCATCAGGCCCTCCTCGTCGAACTCCCAGTTCTCGTTCCCGTAACTCCGGTACCACTGGCCGCTCTCGTCGTGCCACTCGTATTCGAACCGGACTGCGATCCGGTTGCCGTCGTACGCCCAGAGCTCCTTGCGGAGCTGGTACCCCTGCTCGCGGCGCCACTTGTCGCGGAGGAACGCGACGATCGCGTCCCGGCCGGTGAGGAAGACGTCGCGGTTGCGCCACTCCGAGTCCTCGGAGTAGGCGAGGGCGACCCGATCCGGGTCGCGGGTGTTCCAGGCGTCCTCGGCGGCCTGCACCTTCGCCAGGGCGGTCTCGGCGGTGAAGACGGGGAGAGCGGGCATGGGCGGCTCCTTCCGCGAGTGGAGAACGTACGTTCTCCGTGGTGTGCGGTAGCGTATGAGAACGATGGTTCTCGCGCAAGGAGAGGGAGCGATGGGGACGGTGGAGCGGGAGACGGTGGAGAGCCGGGTCCTGGACGCGGCCGAGCGGCTCTTCTACGGCCGCGGCCTCCAGGCCGTCGGCATGGACACGATCCGGGCCGCCTCGGGCGTGTCCCTCAAACGGCTGTACCAGGTCTTCTCGTCGAAGGACTCCCTCGTGGAGGCCTATCTGCACCGCCGCGACCGGCGCTGGCGCGCCGCGCTGGAGCGGTTCGCCGAGCAGCACCCGGCCGGCCGCGAGCGGATCCTCGCGGTCTTCGACTGGCTCCACCGGTGGTTCCAGGAGCCGGACTTCAGGGGCTGCGCCTTCGTCAACTCCTACGGGGAGCTGGGCGCCGCCCACCCCGGCGTGGCCGCCGCGGCCCGGTCCCACAAGGACGCCTTCCGGGACTACCTGGCCACGCTGGTGGCCGGGGCGGGCGCCGCCGAGGTGCTGACGGACCAGCTCGTGCTGCTCGCCGAGGGGGCGATCACCACGGCGGCGATCTCCGGCAGCCCGGAGCCCGCGCTCCACGCCCGGGAGGCGGCGCGGGCGTTGCTGGGCGTCAGTTGATCCGAGGGCGGGACAGCAGGTCGCCCAGCACCGCCACCCCTTCCGCGATCCCGGCCGTCGGGCACGCCGCGTAGCCGAGCACGAGCCCCTGTGCGTACGGGAGTTGGCAGTGCCAGGACAGCGGTTGCACCTTCACGCCCCGCTCCAGCGCGGCCGCGGCCACCTCCGTGTCGGCGGGGCCGGAGGCGAAGGTGACCATCAGGTTGACCCCGGCCGCGGCGCCGTGCACCACCGCGCCGGGCAGGTGCGCGGCGATCGCCTCGATCATCGCGTCGCGCCGCCGGTGGTGGCGCCGGCGCAGGAAGCGCAGATGGCGCTCCAGCTCGCCGCTCTCCAGGAGCCGGGCCAGCACCAGTTGGGGCAGCACCGGATTGCCCAGGTCGCTGAAGCGCTTGGCCTCCACCAGCGCCTCCCGGTACTGCGGCGGGGCGAGGACCCAGCCGGCGCGCAGGGGCCGGGGCGAAGAGTTTCGAGACGCTCCCGGCGTAGCAGACCCGGTCGGCGAGCAGGGACCGCAGCGGGGCGACCGGCGGCCGGTCGTAGCGGTGTTCGGCGTCGTAGTCGTCCTCGAAGACCAGCCCGCCCTCGGCGGCCCAGCGCATCAGTTCGCGCCGCCGGCCGCCGCCGAGCACCACCCCGGTCGGGAACTGGTGGGCGGGCGTGAGGAGTACGGCCCGGGCGCCGGTGGCGCGCAGCGCGTCGACGCGGACGCCCTCGGCGTCCACCGGCACCGGGGGCGTGCCGAGCCCCCAGTACCCGAAGTGCTGGCGCGCGCCGAGGGATCCGGGGTCCTCCACCGCGATGTCCGTGATCCCGTCGCGCCGCAGCACCTGGGCGACCAGCCCCATCGCCTGGGCCACCCCGGCGACCACGATCACGTCGTCCGCGTCCGCCCGGATCCCCCGGGTGCGCGCCAGCCAGTTGACGAGGGCCCGGCGCAACTCGGGCTCCCCACGCGGGTCCCCGTAGCCGAACGCCGGGGAGGCGAGGCCGCCGAGCACGGCGCGCTCGGCGGCCAGCCACGCCGCGCGCGGGAACGCGGACAGGTCCGGCAGCCCGGGTGACAGGTCGATGCGGGCGGAGGCGCCGCGGACCGCGTCGTAGACGTCCGCTCCGGGTGCCGCGAAGTGCACGGGAGCGTCGGCGAGTTGGTTCCTCGGCGCCGGGATGCGTGCCGTGGCCGGCGCGGCCACGACGAACGTGCCGTTGCGGCCGCGCCCGGCCGTGTGCCCGTCCTCGCCCAGCCGCCGGTACGCCTCGATGACGACCCCGCGCGACAGCCGCAGGTCGGAGGCGAGGACGCGGGTGGGCGGCAGCCGGCTGCCGACCGGGAGGCGGCCGTCGGCGATGGCCGCCCGCAGCCGTGCGGTCAGCCAGTCGGCCAGGCCGCCGGACGGTGCTTCGGCGGCGTCCAGCCGGAGGAAGTCGGAACCGGGGGTCGGGGAGGTTTTGGACCCGTCGGAGACGTTCTCTTTGGACCTGTTCACCGGACCATTGTGACGGCAGGGTCGAGGGATGGGAACGGACGGAAACCCTTTGACGGACGGGACGTTGTGAGCCTCCAATTCTTCGTGACCTCTCTGGTCGTCGTCGCCACGCCCGGCACGGGCGTGCTCTACACCATCGCCGCCGGCCTCGCGCGCGGCGCCCGCGCGAGCTTCGTCGCGGCGGTCGGCTGCACGCTCGGCACGCTGCCGCACATGGCCGCCGCCGTCACGGGACTGGCCGCGCTGCTGCACGCCAGCCCGCTGGCGTTCCAGGCGCTGACCTGGCTGGGCGTCGCCTACCTCTTCCGGATGGCCTGGGTCACCCTCCGGGACAAGGGGGCGCTCACGGCGGACGAGGACGCCACGCCCCGCTCGGTCCTCAAGGTGATCGTCTCCGGAGTGCTGATGAACCTCCTCAACCCGAAGCTCACCCTGTTCTTCTTCGCCTTCCTCCCTCAGTTCGTGAAGGAGGACGAGCCGCACGCGCTGTGGCGCATGACCGAGCTGGGCGCGGTCTTCGTCCTCCTCACCTTCCTCGTCTTCGTCCTCTACGGCCGCTTCGCCGCCGTGTTCCGGGACCGGGTTGTCTCAAGTCCCCTGGTGACGCTGTGGATTCGACGGGTGTTCGCCGGTGCGTTCGCCGCGCTCGGAGTGGGTCTGGCGCTCTTCTGACGGGGTGTGCGGGGGCTGCTGCTGCGACGGGGTGCGCGGGGTCTGGTAGGTGGGGACGTGCGGGGCGGTGGTCGCGGGGCGCGGCGCGTGGGTGGGGGCCCTGGTGGGGGCGGGGTCGGTGGTGTCCGGCCGCGTCGTTTCGGGGCGGACGGACCGGCCGCCCGAGGATGGCGAGTGCGACGGCACTAAGGGCGCGGTAGGTGCGTTGTCGGTCGGAGTGCGCCCCGACGGAGTGTGCCGGCCGGTGGTCGGCGAGGGGGGCCACGCGCCGGACGGCGTGGGGCGCGGCGAGTGGACCGTGGGTGAACCGCCCCCGGACGAAGGAGCCTTGGACGAAGGGGACTTGGAGGACGGGCTCTTGGAGGACGGGACCGTGGGCGTGGGGTCCGTCGGCGCCGGGCCCGTGGGCGTGGGCCGGGGCGGCGTCGTCGGTGTCCCCGGCGTCCCCGTCCCCGGTGTTCCCGTTCCCGGCGTCCCCGGCGAGGAGGACCCCGGGGGCGTCGTTCCCGGGGCAGAACCACCCGGCGAAGTGCCGCCTGCCGTGGGCGGCTTGGCCGTCGGCGTCGGCATGGGCACCGGCTTGGAGTCCCGCTTCCCGTCGTCGCCGACCTCGCGCTCGAACGCCTTGCCCCGGTCCTCCACATCGGCCAGCGGGATGTGCTTCATGGGCCCCTGCGACTCCGGCCGCGGCTGGACGACGGTGACCACCGCCGCCGCGAACCCCTCCCAGCGGGTGCCCGTGTACCGCACCTGCTCCGCGTTGACCTCGGAGTCCGGCTGCCGCAGCGGGTTTCCGCAGTTGCACTTGACCGCGGGCTTTCCGTACGCGTCGACGAGCACCGCCATCCCCGCCTGCAGGACGGAGGAGTAGGCGCGGGTCCTGCCCCCGCCCACGTAGTTGTGGTTGGTGACGAGGGTGTCGTGCAGCAGGACCACCGCCGTCAGTCCGGTGACATGTCCCTGGATGTCCTGCGGCGAGATGCCCCGGGCCTTCGCCCATGCCGCGGCCTTCTCGGCGTCGGACGCCAGCTCCTTGAGCAGCTGGACCTTGTCGCACCGGGTGACCTGCCGCGTGCCGCCGAACGCGCCGGCCGCCGTGGCGTCCGTCCGTCCGCCGCCGCCCGCCGAACTGACGCCGCGCACATCGGCGTCGGGCGCCTTGAGGAACGGGGCGTCGCCGGGCTCCCCGACGCCCTCCAGCGTGACGACCCGGTTCCCGTTGTTCTCGTCCCCCTTCCCGGAGCTGTCCGACGACGTACAGGCGGTGAGTCCCGTGGCCGCGGCCAGTACGGGGACGGTCAGCCAGACGACGGTATTCCGCCGTCGCCGTGCCGCTTCGGGCGGAACGGGTTTCGATCGCATGGGCACCCCCCGGTTCCCGGAATCGGTCTCCACGACGGCCGAACGGCCGTGTCGGCAAGGAAAGAAGGAAAGTCGAAGTGATGAGCCGTCAGTACGGGCTGCAGGTGGCCACCCAGCCGCCCGGGCAGGTCGCCGTGGCCTCGGGGGTCTTCTCGGGGGACTCGGTCGGCGAGGGCGTCGGCGCGGGCGAAGTCCCGGCGGTCGTGGGGGCGGACGTCGGGCCGGCGGAGGCCGTGGTGGCGGGCGCGGGAGAGACGGACCGGGTGGAGCCGCCGCCCGCGGGGCCCACTCCCGGGCCCCCGTTGTCGCCGTTGGCGACCAGGGCCGCGGCGATCCCGCCGCCGGCGATCAGCAGCGCCAGCACCGGGGCGAGGACCCGCCACACGGACCGGCGGCCGGCCATGGGCGGCATGCCCACGGGCGGAGTGGCGGTGAGGCCCGCCGCGTACAGGGCGGCGGGGGAGTCCGGGGCGGGGTACGCGGGCACGCCGCCGGCCGGAGTCCCGGCGGGCGCCGGTCCGTACGCAGGGACCGTGGGGACCGCGCCCGCGGGGGCCGTCAGGGGCATCCCGGCGGCCGGAGTCCCGTGGGGCGCCGTACCGTTGGCCGATGAGCTGTTGCCCGTCGCGCCGTTGCCCGTCGCGCTGTTGCCCGTCGCGCCGTTGCCCGTCGCGCCGTCGGCCGCGGGGGCCGGGCGCGGGGGGCGTCGGCGGGACGTACGTCGGGGTGCGGGGCGGTGCCGGGAGCGGAGTGGAACGTACGTCCAGGGACGTCGGGACGTACCCGGGGGGCGGCCGGTCCGTGTCCGTCTCCTCCGGCCCGCGCCCGCGGCCACCGCGTCGAGCAGCCGCTGGGCCTCCGTAGAACCCATGCGTGTGCGGGGGTCCTTGACGAGCAGCCCCGTCAGCAGCGGGTGAGCGGGGCCGGCCCGGCGCGGGCGGGCGGCGGGTCGTGCACGACGGCCTGGAGGGTGCTCAGCGCCG